>NZ_JBGCUC010000026.1:0-52023 GCF_043420595.1 Erwinia plantamica | reverse complement strand
TGGTGGGTCGTGCAGGATTCGAACCTGCGACCAATTGATTAAAAGTCAACTGCTCTACCAACTGAGCTAACGACCCGCATCATGCGGTACTGCTTACTACTTAATTAGTGGTGGGTCGTGCAGGATGACTCGGCGTCCCTCGGCCTGTCGGCCCGTTGCTTAACGCAACGTTGTTTCGCTTCGCTTAACCGAACCTGCTGCAGGTTCAAATCCTTCACGCTTACCTTTTGTCACTACTTAATTAGTGGTGGGTCGTGCAGGATTCGAACCTGCGACCAATTGATTAAAAGTCAACTGCTCTACCAACTGAGCTAACGACCCACTTTTACGCTGTCAGAACGTTTTAACATATGTCCCGGCAACGGCGGCATATATTACTGATTTACCGTTTCAGCGCAACCACTATTTTCAGATAACTTGTTCAACTGCCTGAGTTTCACCCGACCGGGCCATAAATTAGGCTAAACCCGTTCGTAAGCGGTTAATTACAGCGCAGCCGCACGTTTTTGCGCTTGTTTCGCCACGTCGGTGTTTGGATACTGTTTGATCACCTGCTGGTAGACGGCTTTCGCTTTCGCGCTGTCGCCCTTCTCCTGCATGATCACACCCACTTTATACAGCGCATCCGCGCTTTTCGGCGATTTAGGGTAATTTTTCACTACGGTGGCGAAATAGTAGGCCGCGTCGTCTTTTTTACCCTTGTTGTAATTCAGCTGTCCCAGCCAGTAGTTAGCATTCGGCTGGTAGGTTGAATCCGGATACTTCTTGATAAAAGCCTGGAACGCAGCGATAGCCTGCTCGTTCTGCTTTTTCTCCAATACCAGCGCCACAGCCGCGTTGTAGTCGCTGTTGGCGTCGCCACCCTGCGTCGGCGCAGCAGAAGCGCTGTCGCTGGCTGTAGCGCCTTCTGCGGCCGCTGCCGGAGCCGTAGCGCCTGAAGCCGCCTGAGGCTGCGCAGACGCGCCGCTGCTCAGCGTATCTATCTGCTGATAGAGATTCTTCTGGCGTTCGGTGATCTGGTTAAGCTGATACTGGTTTTCCTGAATCTGACCACGCAGCGAATCAATGTCACGCTGGTTGTCGGCAAGCTGCTGCTGAAATTGCTGAAGAAGCTGTGCCTGCGCGTTAGAGATACGCTCAAGCGAGGTGACGCGGTCTTCGACCGAGCCTGAACCTACGTTACTGATTGACGCCTGGGCATTAGCGGCCCAGGGGGCCGCTACGCCAACCAGTAACGACAGACCCAGCAAGTGAAGTCTGAAGTTACTAATCATATGATTCTCTTAGTATACCAGTACGGCACGACGGTTTTTGGCGTAAGCCGATTCGTCGTGGCCCAGTACGGCTGGCTTCTCTTTACCGTAAGAAACGATAGAGATCTGGTCAGCAGAAACGCCTTTGCCCTGCAGGTACATTTTAACGGCAGTAGCACGACGCTCGCCCAGGGCGATGTTGTACTCTGGCGTACCACGCTCATCCGCATGACCTTCTACAGTCACTTTGTAAGACGGGTTGTTACGCAGGAAAGTAGCGTGCGCGTCCAGCATCTGAGCGAATTCAGACTGGATGTCATACTTGTCCAGACCGAAGTACACGATGTTGTTGCGTTGCAGCTGCTGCATCTGCAGGCGCGCCTGCTCGTCGGAGGACATATTGCCGCCGTTCATGCCGCTGTTCATGCCGCCGTTTGCGTCATCGCCCATACCCATACCGCTGGTCTGGTCGTTGTTGTTGTTTTTGTGTGAGCTACATGCAGCCACTGCGATAACTGGCAGTGCCAGCATTAAGCCTTTCAGCACTTTATTCAGTTGCATTTCTACAATCCTATTATTGTTTGCCATACATATTTATATGCATCACAGATACGGCGACCAGGCAGGTGATTTTACCTGTCCATCAGTAGCCGGAAGACGCGCTTTGAAACGACCGTCGGTCGACACCAGCTGCAGTACGGATCCCATGCCTTGAGTAGCGCTGTAGATAACCATAGTGCCGTTTGGCGCGAGGCTCGGCGTTTCATCCAGGAACGTGTCCGTTAATTGTTGAACGGCTCCCGTTTCCAGATCTTGTCTGGCGATATGTTGCGCACCGCCGTTGGTGCTTACCATCACCAGAGATTTTCCATCGGTGCTGACATCGGCGTTCTGATTCTGAGAGCCTTCCCAGGTCAGACGCTGCGGCGCGCCGCCGTTTACACCAATTTTATAGATTTGTGGACGACCGGCCTGATCCGAGGTATAGGCCAGCGTCTGGCTGTCCGGGAACCAGGTAGGTTCAGTGCTGTTATAGCGGCCGTCGGTGATCTGACGCATCTGGCCTGAACCTAAGTCCATCACGTAAAGATTCATGCTGCCGGATTTCGACAGGGTGAACGCCAGCTTGCTGCCGTCAGGCGAGAACGCAGGCGCGCCGTTATGACGAGGGAAAGAAGCAACCTGGCGGATAGCGCCGTTGGCCAGCGTCTGGATCACCAGCGCCGATTTGCCGCTTTCAAAGGTCACATAGGCCAGCTTGCTGCCATCTTTCGACCAGGCCGGAGACATCAGCGGCTCAGGCGAACGGTGCACCACAAACTGGTTATAGCCGTCATAGTCGGATACGCGCAGCTCATACGGGAACTGGCCGCCGTTGGTCTGCACCACATAGGCGATACGGGTACGGAACGCGCCTTTGATGCCGGTCAGCTTTTCAAAGCTTTCATCGCTGGCCGTATGCGCCGCGTAGCGCAACCATTGTTTAGTCACCTTGTACTGATTCTGCGCCAGCACGGTGCCCGGATTACCGGAGGTATCCACCAGCTGATAAGAAACGGTATAGCTGCCGTCGGCGCCAGGCTGGATCTGCCCGACCACCACCGCATCAATACCCAGCGCGGTCCATGCAGCAGGCTGCACTTCCGCTGCGGTGCCTGGCTGCTGTGGCAGACGAGCGCGATCCAGCGGATTGAATTTGCCGCTGTTGCGTAAATCCGCCGCCACGATGCCGCCAATATCTTCCGGGGCTGCGCCCGGGCCAGCCCATTTAAACGGGACTACGCCGATAGGACGTGCGGTGTTAACGCCCTGGGTAATCTCAATGCGAACTTCTGCATGCGCCATAGCGACAAACAGCATCAGGAAACTTAGTGCTACTCGTAATGCCTGCTTCATCTTCTCTCCCTTACCTGAACGCTACGTCCACGATAATTAGCAGTGTTTCAACAAACCAATGGTGCATTTATAGAGTACGGCAAGTTGACCATAGTTCAACCTGCCGCGTCCTGGCATCTTCTTACAGCTAATCTTACGGTTTGAAGATTAACGTCGCCTCTTTCACCGCCTGATACACATCCGTGCTTGGCGGTTTCGGGATCCTCGCCATGCGGGCAGCGTTAATAGCCGCCTGACACAGCGCCGGATCGCCGCCTGCCGGGGTGGCCGAAATCAACATCCCGTCCGGCGCCAGCTTGATATGCACGTTACAGGTGCGTCCTTTAAACGTATCCGCGTCATAAAACTTGCTCTGGATAGCGCTCTGTACCTGGCCAAGGTAGCTGTCGATAGCGGCGCCGGAGGCACCCGATTTCTTCTGGTTGCCCTGCCCCGCCGCGCCCGCGCCGCCGGTTTTACCCTCTTTTGGCGCGTTTTTGCCGGAGGTCAGGCCGCCCAGCAGGTCGTCGACGTCGCTGCTCTCTTTAGCCGCTTCCGCCGCGGCTTTCTTCTTCGCATCGGCCGCCGCTTTCGCTTTTGCGGCTGCGTCCGCTTTGGCTTTTGCCGCCGCTTCGGCCTTCGCTTTCGCCGCCGCTTCGGCCTTCGCTTTCGCCGCCGCTTCGGCTTTCTCTTTTGCTTCCTCAGCCGCTTTTGCCTTCGCCGCCTCGGCCGCTTTTTCTTTGGCTTCTTTCGCCTGCTGCGCCGCTTTCTCTTTGGCTTCTTCGGCGGCTTTTTCTTTCGCCGCCTTCGCTTCGGCAGCAGCCTGGGCTTTCGCATCGGCCTGCGCTTTGGCTTTTTCCTCCTGCGCCGCTTTCACTTTAGCCGCCTGCGCCGCCGCGGCCGCTTTTTCTTCCGCTTCTTTTTTCGCATCCGCCGCGGCTTTTTTCGCTTCGGCTTCCGCTTTCTTCTGCGCGTCCGCCGCGGCTTTCGCCTGCGTATCGGCCTGCGCTTTGGCATCCGCCTGGGCTTTGGCTTTCGCTTCTGCTGTCGCGGCCGCTTTGGCATCCGCCTGGGCTTTGGCTTTCGCCTCTGCCTGCGCCGCGGCCTGCTGCTCGGCCGCCTGCTTCGCCGCTTCCTCAGCTTTTTGCTGTTCTGCGGCCTGCTTCGCGGCCTCTTCCGCTTTCTTCTGTTCCGCCGCCTGCGCCGCTTCCTGCTTCGCCTCCAGCCGCTCTTTTTCCAGCGCTTTCAGACGCTGCTGTTCCGCAGCCTGCTTCTGCTGTAGCTCTTCCGCCTGCTGCTTCGCCTGCTTTTGACGCTGCTGCTCGGCGCGCTGGCTGTCGCTCTGCTGATTCTGCTGGCGGTTGTACTGCTCGACGATAGCGCCAGGATCCACCATGACGGCATCAATGTCGCTACCCCCCCCGCCGCCGCTGCTGGCGTCGATATGTTCGTCAAACGAGCTCCAGATCAGTAACGCAATCAGAAAGATATGCAGGATCACTGAAATGATGATGGCGCGTTTTAACTTATCGTTCTGTTCGGTTACCTTCGACACTTTCGATTCCCAAAAACGGTCCGAAATTAAATCGGCTGCGTCATTAATCCAACCGACTTCACGCCCGCCTGATGCAGCAGGTTCAGCGCCTTGATGATCTCATCGTAAGGCACCTCTTTCGCGCCGCCGATCAGAAACACCGTCTTCGGATTCGCTTCGATACGGCGCTGCGCTTCAGCGACGACCTGCTCCGGCGGCAGCTGTTCCATGCGATCGTGATCGACCACCAGGGTGTATTGTCCCACGCCCGCCACTTCAACAATCACCGGCGGATTATCGTCGCTGGACACCGTTTTGGAATCCGTGGCGTCCGGCAGATCCACCTCTACGCTCTGGGTGATAATCGGCGCCGTCGCCATAAAGATCAGCAGCAGTACCAGCAGAACGTCGAGCAGCGGAACAATATTGATTTCGGACTTCAGGTCGCGTTTACGGCGACCGCGCGTTCTGGCCATAGGTCACTCCTACCTGCTGTTCTCGCTGGAGAAAGCCTGACGGTGCAGAATAGCGGTGAACTCTTCCATAAAGTTATCGTAATTCTGCTCCAGCTTGTTCACGCGCTGGTTGAGGCGGTTATACGCCATAACTGCCGGAATAGCGGCAAACAGACCGATAGCGGTCGCGATCAGCGCTTCGGCAATCCCCGGCGCCACCATCTGCAGCGTGGCCTGTTTTACCGCGCCCAGCGCGATAAAGGCGTGCATGATGCCCCAGACCGTACCGAACAGGCCGATGTAAGGACTGATCGAGCCAACCGTGCCCAGGAAAGGAATATGGTTTTCCAGCGCTTCCAGCTCACGGTTCAGCGAGATGCGCATGGCGCGCGTTGCGCCTTCCACCACCGCTTCCGGCGCGTGGTTGTTGGCACGATGCAACCGGGCGAACTCTTTAAAGCCGGCATAGAAAATTTGTTCAGATCCGGCCAGCTCATCACGGCGCGCCTGGCTTTCCTGATACAGGCGCGACAGCTCAATGCCCGACCAGAATTTGTCTTCAAACGCGTCGGCTTCACGGCCCGCCGCATTCAGAATACGGGTGCGCTGAATAATGATTGCCCAGGAGGCAATAGAAAAGCCAATCAAAATCAACATGATAAGTTTGACCAGAAGGCTCGCCTTCAGGAACAAATCAAGAACGTTCATGTCAGTCACTGCTTGAACTCCGCGACAATAGACTTGGGAAGCGCAATAGGCTTCATCAGATGTGGATTGATGCAGGCGATCAGGACTTCGGCTTCATTCAGCGTCCGGCCTTCTGCATTAACAATACGTTGTGCGAATGTCATGGTCGTTCTGGTCATGTTGACGACCTCGCTCTGCACCTCAAGAAGTTCATCAAGACGAGCGGCGGCCAGGTAATCAACCGTGAGACGACGCACGACAAAACCGACCTGCTGTTCCAGCAGCGTCTGTTGACTGAAATGGTGCTGGCGCAGCATCTCGGTTCGTGCCCGTTCATAAAAAGCGACATAGCTGGCATGGTAAACCACGCCACCGGCGTCGGTGTCTTCATAGTAGACACGCACCGGCCATCGAAAAAGCATTGTACTCACTCTACATCCCGGTATAACTTTTTAAACGTTGCTACTATACGCAAGAGCATACGCCTTTGGAATGGATTGCCAGAGGCTAAACAAAATAATTATCTTCCGGAAACAATTATGTGGATTTAGGGAGAAATCTTAAACGTTTACTGACATAACCCAGGGCTGAAAAAAGCCGGGTTAACGAAGGAGAGCAGCGGCGACGAGCAGGAAAAACGGACCGGCGAACCGATCCGTTATTATCCCGCTTTTATTACGGCAGGCAGTAAAATTCTTTTATGCGCGCTTATCGAGATGTTCGATAGCCAGCGCGGTAATCACCCCGATGGCGCAGGCCAGCAGCGTGCCGAGGATCCAGGCAAAATACCACATCGTTCTGCTCCTTAATCAGTAAAGGGAATGCGTGTTGGCTTCTATCTGCGCGCGCGTGATGCGGCCAAACATTTTGTAGTAGCACCAGCTGGTGTAAATCAGAATAAGCGGCACAAAGATCGCGGCCGTAACGGTCATGATTTTCAGCGTCAGCAGGCTGGAAGTGGCGTCCCACATGGTCAGGCTATGGTTCATCATGCTGCTGGAAGGCATCACAAACGGGAACATCGCCACGCCCGCCGTCAGGATCACGCAGGCTACCGTCAGCGAAGAGCAAAGAAACGCCCAGCCGCCTTTATTCATCCGTGAACAGATAACGGTAAACAGCGGTAGCAGCACGCCCAGCGCCGGGATAATCCACAGCAGCGGCTGATGGGTAAAGTTTACCAGCCAGCCGCCCGCTACGCGGTTCACTTCTTTCGCCAGCGGATTGGAAGCCGCATTGTGATCCAGCGTGGACACCAGCTGATAGCCTTCAATGCCGTACTTCACCCAAATACCGGCCAGCACGAAGCCCGCCATCATCACCAGCGTGGCGATCTGCGCGATCGTTTTGGATCTGAGATACAGCTCACCCGTGGTGCGCATTTGTAGGTAAGTGGCGCCCTGAGTCAGGATCATGGTGACGCTGACCACGCCTGCCAGCAGCGCAAACGGGTTCAGCAGCTGGAAGAAGCTGCCGGTGTAGAACAGACGCAGATATTCATCGGCATAGAAAGGCACGCCCTGTAACAGATTGCCAAACGCCACGCCAATAACCAGCGGCGGCACAAAGCTGCCGATAAAAATGCCCCAGTCCCACATGCCGCGCCAGCGCGGATTTTCTATTTTGGAGCGGTAGTCGAATCCTACCGGCCGGAAAAACAGCGAGGCCAGCACCAGCATCATCGCCACATAAAAGCCGGAAAAGGCGGCGGCGTAGACCATCGGCCAGGCGGCAAACAGCGCGCCGCCTGCGGTGATAAGCCATACCTGATTGCCGTCCCAGTGCGGCGCGATGGTGTTGATCATAATACGGCGCTCAACGTCGTTGCGGCCAATCAGACGGCCAAGCATCCCAACGCCCATATCAAACCCGTCGGTAACCGCGAAGCCGATCAGCAGCACGCCAATCAGTACCCACCAGACGAAACGCAACAGTTCATAGGTGATCATGGTTAAACTCCTGTTCCGGTGGCCTGTTCAAAGTGATAACGCCCTGTTTTCAGGCTGCTTGGCCCGCGCCTGCCGAACTTAAACATCAGGTACATCTCGGCAAGCAAAAACAGCGTGTAAAGCCCGCAGATAAGCAGCAGCGAAAACAGGATTTGACCCGTGGTCAGCGATGAGTTGGCAACGGCCGTCGGCAGCACTTCGCCAATCGCCCACGGCTGGCGGCCATATTCGGCAACAAACCAGCCGGCTTCCGCAGCAATCCACGGCAGCGGGATGCCGTACAGCGCGCATTTCAGCAGGAAGCGGCTTTGACCAATGCGGTTGCGAATAACGCTCCAGAAACAGCAGAGGGTAACCAGCAGCATCAGCACGCCGCACGCCACCATGATGCGGAAAGCGAAATAGAGCGGCGCGACGCGTGGGATGGAATCCTGCGTGGCCTGACGGATCTGCGCCTCGCTGGCGTCGGCTACGTTCGGCGTATAGCGTTTCAGCAGCAGCCCGTAACCCAAATCCTGCTTCGCCTGGTTAAAGGCGGCGCGCACTGCCGGATCGCTGTTGCCTTCCCGTAGCTGTTCCAGCAGCTGGTAAGCGCGCATCCCGTTGCGGATGCGGATCTCATGCTGCGCCATCAGATCTTTGATGCCGGTAACCTGTTGATCCACAGAGCGGGTAGCGATCAGGCCCAGCGCCCAGGGGAGCTGAATGGCGTAGCGGTTTTGCTGCGCCTGCTGATCGGGCAGGCCGAACAGCGTAAAGGCCGCCGGCGCGGGCTGCGTTTCCCATTCCGCTTCGATAGCGGCAAGCTTGGTTTTCTGCACGTCGCCGACCACATAGCCCGACTCGTCGCCCAGCAGGATCACGGCCAGAACGGCTGCCATGCCGAAGCTGGCGGCAATAGCGAAAGAGCGCTTAGCAAAAGCGATATCGCGACCGCGCAGCAGATAGAAGGCGCTGATGCCCATAATGAACATGGCGCCGCAGGTGTAGCCTGCCGCAACGGTATGCACAAATTTGACCTGCGCCACCGGATTGAGGATCAGTTCGGAAAAGCTGACCATCTCCATGCGCATGGTTTCAAAATTGAATTCTGAGCCGACGGGATTCTGCATCCAGCCGTTCGCCACCAGGATCCACAGCGCCGACAGGTTAGAGCCTAACGCCAGCAGCCAGGTGCACGTCAGGTGCTGCACTTTACTCAGCCGATCCCAGCCGAAAAAGAACATGCCGACAAAGGTGGATTCAAGGAAAAAAGCCATCAGGACTTCAATAGCCAGCGGCGCCCCGAATATATCGCCGACGTAATGGGAATAATAAGACCAGTTGGTGCCGAACTGGAATTCCATCGTCAGGCCGGTGGCCACGCCAAGCGCAAAGTTAATACCGAAGAGTTTCCCCCAGAATTTCGTCATATCTTTATAGATTTGTTTGCCTGACAGCACATAAACCGTTTCCATTATTGCCAGCAAAAACGCCATTCCCAGCGTTAAAGGGACAAACAGAAAATGGTACATCGCCGTTAGCGCAAACTGTAAACGCGACAGTTCGACCACATCTAACATGTTGACTCCTTGCTCCGTGCTCAGTTTTGTCCATGCGCCGGGCGGCCAGCGTATGGCGCAACAGGATCGCTCCTCATCGGGGTGACGTAACCCTGTAGGTAAGTGAATAATCTTAATGAGAAAAAATCAGCGGGCCCGCGCCGTTGCTGTTTTTGCAGGAGAGCGATCGGGAAAATTTGCGATCGACACAGGAAGTCCCTTTTTATAATTAAAAGCGTAAAGCTGATTTTTTGACGCAGAGCAATTTAATCCCAAACCTGATTTTTAGCCAGCCTCCGAAGCGTAAATAACTTGCGTTTCTTTGATCGCGATTAATTAATTGCGATAAAGTAAATATGAAAGGGATTATTTTAACAAAGAGGGTGATTTAATTTAATTAATATTCAATACAGAAAACAATTTTGTAATATTAACCGGCGGGGTTAATTTTATCGCGTTATTTTACAGGAAGCTTTGCATTATATTACTTTATTAATAAGAAAGCTTAACCAATATTCCGGCATGAATGCAAAAATAAAAAAGGCTGCCCTGAGGCAGCCCTGATGAGAAGACGGATCCGGCTTACTGCGGCAGAACCGCTTTCACCGCGTCGCCGATATCGGCCAGGCTGCGCACGGTTTTCACGCCAGCCGCTTCCAGCGCCGCGAACTTCTCGTCCGCCGTGCCTTTACCGCCTGCGATAATCGCGCCCGCGTGGCCCATACGCTTGCCTTTCGGCGCGGTAACGCCTGCGATATAGCCGACAACCGGCTTGGTCACGTGCTCTTTGATAAAGGCGGCGGCTTCTTCTTCCGCACTGCCGCCGATTTCGCCGATCATGACGATCGCTTCAGTCTGCGGATCGTCCTGGAACAGTTTCAGGATATCGATAAAGTTAGATCCAGGGATCGGGTCGCCGCCGATGCCCACACAGGTGGACTGGCCGTAACCGATATCGGTAGTCTGCTTCACGGCTTCGTAGGTCAGCGTGCCGGAACGTGACACGATGCCGATACGGCCTGGCTTATGAATGTGGCCCGGCATGATGCCGATTTTGCATTCGCCTGGGGTGATGACGCCAGGGCAGTTCGGGCCAATCATACGCACGCCCGCTTCATCCAGCTTCACCTTCACGGTCAGCATATCCAGCGTCGGGATACCTTCGGTGATGGTGATAATCAGTTTGATGCCCGCGTCGATCGCTTCCAGGATGCCATCTTTGCAGAACGGCGCCGGAACGTAAATTACGGAGGCGGTGGCGCCAGTGGCTTCTACCGCTTCACGCACGGTATTAAAAACCGGCAGGCCCAGATGCTCGGTGCCGCCTTTGCCTGGCGTTACGCCGCCAACCAGCTGCGTGCCGTAAGCCAGCGCCTGCTCGGAGTGGAAAGTGCCCTGTCCGCCGGTGAAGCCCTGGCAGATTACCTTGGTGTTTTTATCGATCAGAATGGACATTATTTACCCTCCGCTGCGGCAACAACGCGCTGCGCCGCGTCGCTCAGGCTGGTTGCTGCAATAATATTCAGGCCGCTGTCCGCCAGTTTCTGCGCGCCCAGCTCGGCATTGTTTCCTTCCAGACGCACCACGACCGGCACGTTAACGCCCACTTCCGCTACCGCGCCGATGATGCCGTCAGCAATCAGGTCGCAGCGGACGATGCCGCCGAAGATGTTGACGAAGACGGCCTTCACCGCGTCGTCAGAAAGGATGATTTTGAACGCTTCGGTCACGCGCTCTTTGGTGGCGCCGCCGCCAACGTCCAGGAAGTTAGCCGGCTGGCCGCCGCTCAGCTTCACGATGTCCATGGTGCCCATCGCCAGGCCTGCGCCGTTAACCATACAGCCGATATTGCCTTCCAGCGCCACGTAGTTCAGTTCCCACTGCGCAGCGTGCGCTTCGCGGGAGTCTTCCTGGCTTGGATCGCGCATTTCACGCAGCTCCGGCTGGCGGAACAGCGCGTTGCCGTCTGCGCCCAGCTTGCCGTCCAGGCAGATCAGATCGCCCTGCTTAGTGATCACCAGCGGGTTGATTTCGACCAGCGCCAGATCGCGCTCCAGGAACATGGTCGCCAGACCCATAAAGATTTTGGTGAACTGGCCAACCTGTTTGCCGGTCAGGCCCAGTTTGAACGCCAGCTCGCGGCCCTGGTAAGGCTGCGGGCCGGTTAACGGATCCAGCGCCATTTTGTGGATCAGATGCGGCGTCTCTTCCGCCACTTTTTCGATTTCCACACCGCCTTCGGTCGAGGCCATAAAGACTACGCGACGAGTGCCGCGATCCACGACCGCGCCCAGGTAGAGTTCCTGATCGATGTCCGTTGCCGCTTCCACCAGGATCTGGTTGACCGGCTGACCGTTAGCGTCGGTCTGGTAAGTGGTCAGACGCTTGCCCAGCCAGTGCTCGGCAAATGCGCGGATCTCTTCTTTGCTTTTTACTACCTTCACGCCGCCCGCTTTACCACGGCCTCCGGCATGAACCTGACATTTCACGACCCACGGGCCAGCGCCAATTTTAGAAGCGGCTTCTTCTGCTTCGCGTGGAGTGGTGCAGGCATAGCCGACAGGTGCCGGTAAACCATACCGGCCAAACAGCTGTTTTGCCTGATATTCATGTAAGTTCATGTTGTTAATCCATCCAGTTCGGAAAAGACTTGGCCAAATCCGGCAGTATGCCAGCGCTTTGGCCACACATAGGGTTGAGCGCGGCTTTCACCGCGCCCGACAGGAATTAAACGTCCAGCAGCAGACGAGACGGATCTTCCAGCAGCTCTTTGATCGCGACCAGGAAGCTCACGGACTCTTTGCCGTCGATCAGGCGATGATCGTAAGAGAGCGCCAGATACATCATTGGCAGGATCACCACCTGACCATTGACCGCCATCGGACGATCTTTGATCGCGTGCATCCCCAGAATGGCACTCTGCGGTGGGTTGATGATCGGCGTGGACATCAGCGAGCCGAAGACGCCGCCGTTGGTAATGGTGAAGTTACCGCCGGTCAGTTCGTCTACGGTCAGCTTGCCGTCACGGCCTTTGATCGCCAGCTCTTTGATTTTTTTCTCGATATCCGCCATGCCCAGCGCATCGATATCTTTCAGCACCGGCGTAACCAGGCCGCGCGGCGTGGATACCGCGATGCTGACGTCGAAGTAGTTGTGGTAAACCACATCTTCGCCGTCGATAGAGGCGTTAACTTCCGGGAAGCGCTTCAGGGCTTCCACTACCGCTTTCAGGTAGAAGGACATAAAGCCCAGACGGATGCCGTGACGTTTTTCGAAGGCTTCGCCGTACTGCTTGCGCAGGTTCATGATCGGCTGCATGTTGACTTCGTTAAACGTGGTCAGCATCGCGGTGCTGTTTTTCGCTTCCAGCAGACGCTCGGCGATACGCTTACGCAGACGAGTCATCGGCACGCGTTTTTCGCTGCGGCCAGCCAGCGAAGGTGCGGCTTCAGCCGCTTTCGGCTCGGCGGCTTTGGCAGCTGGCGCTTTCGCCAGGTGTTTCTCTACGTCTTCACGGGTCAGACGTCCGCCCACGCCGGTGCCTTTGATCGCCGACGGCTCCAGACCGTGTTCGGCAATCAGGCGACGGATAGCCGGGCTGAGCGCGTCGTTGCTCTCTTCTTCCAGCGAGGCGCTCTGGCGCTGCGCCGGAGTAGACTCTTTCTCTTCCATTTTGGCGGAGCTTTCTTTGCCGCCGCTGTTGCCTTCTTTCAGGCGACCCAGCGCCTGACGAGAAGTTACGGTGGCGCCTTCGTCTTCCAGAATCGCTTCCAGCACGCCGTCGGCGGAAGCAGGCACTTCCAGCACCACTTTGTCGGTTTCGATTTCTACCAGCACTTCGTCACGGCTGACCGCGTCGCCAGGTTTTTTGTGCCAGGTCGCTACGGTGGCGTCGGCGACGGATTCAGGCAGGTCGGGAACGAGAATATCTACGCTACTCATTATTTTTCCTTTAATTAATTAACGTTCAGCGCGTCATTAACCAGATCTTGCTGCTGCTGCTGGTGAACGGACATATAGCCAACTGCCGGCGAGGCCGAAGCGGGACGACCGGCGTAACGTAATGAAGCACCAAACGGCACTACCTCACGGAAATGATGCTGGCTACAGTACCAGGCACCCTGATTCAGCGGCTCTTCCTGACACCAGACAAAATCATGCACGTGCGCGTACTGCTGGAGTTTTTCCTGCACCGCTTTGTGCGGGAACGGATAGAGCTGTTCAATGCGGACGATAGCCACGTCGGTCTGCTCGTTTTTACGCCGCTTTTCCAGCAGATCGTAATAGACTTTGCCGGAGCAGAGCACCACGCGCTTAACGCCTTTTGGATCGAGATCGTCGACTTCGCCAATCGCCGGCTGGAAGCTGCCGTTAGCCAGCTCTTCCAGCGAAGAGACCGCCAGCGGATGACGCAGCAGCGATTTCGGCGACATCACCACCAGCGGACGACGCATCCCGCGCAGCGCCTGACGACGCAGCATGTGGTAAACCTGCGCCGGCGTGGAAGGCACGCAAACCTGCATGTTCTGCTCGGCGCAGAGTTGCAGATAGCGTTCCAGACGCGCGGAGGAGTGCTCCGGCCCCTGCCCTTCATAGCCGTGCGGCAGCAGCATCACCAGACCGCACATGCGGCCCCATTTCTGCTCGCCGGAGCTGATGAACTGGTCGATAACCACCTGCGCGCCGTTGGCGAAGTCGCCGAACTGCGCTTCCCAGATAGTCAGCGTGCGCGGTTCCGCCGTGGCGTAACCATATTCAAACGCCAGCACCGCTTCTTCAGAGAGCACGGAATCCCAGACGCGGAACGTGCCCTGACCGTTATGGATATGCTGTAACGGCGTATAGGTAGAGCCGTTGGCCTGGTTATGGATCACCGCGTGACGATGGAAGAAGGTGCCGCGGCCCATATCTTCGCCGGACAGACGGCACGGAATGCCTTCGTCTACCAGCGTGGCGTAGGCCAGGTTTTCCGCTGCGCCCCAGTCAAATGGCTTCTCGCCTGCGGCCATCGCGGCGCGGTCGTTGTAGATCTTGGCCACGCGCGACTGCATTTCAATCGCTTCCGGCACGGTGCTGATGCGTTTGGCCAGCGCCTGCAGGCGTTTCAGATCCAGCGTCGCCGGATAGCTTTCGTCCCACTCGTGGTTCAGGTAAGGCGACCAGGTAAAGGAGTGCAGGCTCATCGGACGCCATTCCGGCACCACGCATTCACCGGCATCCAGCGCGTCGCGATAGAGATTGACCATCTCCGTCGCGTCTTCCAGGCTGGCGACCTGTTCCGCTTCCAGACGGTCGGCGTAAAGCTTACGCGGCGTCGGATGCTTTTTGATTTTCTGGTACATCACCGGCTGCGTTGCGCTTGGCTCGTCGGCTTCGTTGTGGCCGTGGCGGCGGTAGCAAACCAGATCGATAAAGACGTCGCGCTTGAAGGTGTTACGGAAATCAAGCGCCAGGCGGGTAACAAACGCCACCGCTTCCGGATCGTCAGCGTTGACGTGGAAGATCGGCGCCAGCACCATTTTACCGATGTCGGTACAGTACTGCGTGGAGCGCGCATCCTGCGGATTAGACGTGGTGAAACCAATCTGGTTGTTGATCACGATGCGCACGGTGCCGCCAACTTCATAGCCGCGTGCCTGCGACATGTTCAGGGTTTCCTGCACCACGCCCTGGCCGGTAACGGCCGCGTCGCCGTGGATGGTGATCGGCAGCACTTTGCTGCTGCGCGGCTCGTCCAGACGATCCAGACGGGCGCGAACCGATCCCATGACTACCGGGCTGACGATTTCCAGGTGCGACGGGTTAAACGCCAGCGCCAGATGCACCATGCCGCCTTCGGTTTCCACGTCGGACGAGAAGCCCATATGGTATTTCACGTCGCCGGTGCCGAGATGCTCTTTATGCTTGCCGGAGAACTCGTCGAACAGGTCCTGCGGCTTTTTGCCCAGCACGTTGATCAGCACGTTCAGACGACCACGGTGCGCCATACCCAGCACCACTTCGCGCGTGCCGCTTTTGCCCGCGTGACGGATCATCTCGTTCAGCATCGGCACCAGCGCATCGCCGCCTTCCAGCGAGAAGCGTTTCGCGCCGGGGAATTTCGCGCCCAGATAGCGCTCCAGCCCTTCCGCAGCGGTCAGCTGTTTCAGAAAGCCTTTTTTCTCATCCGTAGAGAAAGAGGCCTGGCCCGCCACCGATTCAATGCGCTGCTGGATCCAGCGTTTCTCTTCGGTGTTGGTGATATGCATATATTCCGCGCCGATCGAGCCGCAGTAGGTTTGCTGCAGCAGGCTGAACAGATCGGCCAGCTTCATCGTATCTTTGCCGAAGGCGAAGGAACCTACGTTAAAGGTTTCCTGGAAATCGGCCTCGGTCAGATCGTGAAACGCGGGATCCAGATCCGGCACCGGCTCCTGTTTCCACAGGCCCAGCGGATCGAGATTGGCCTGCTGATGGCCACGGAAGCGGAAGGCGTTAATCAGCTGGAGCACCTTCACCTGCTTGGCGTTGGTGTCGGGATCGCTGACGGAAGAGGTATAGCGAGAGGCATCTTTCGCCAGACGCTTGAAATATTCGCGAGTGGTGGAGTGGAATTGCTCTGGCCTGACTCCGTGACCCGGAAGCTGCTGAAACAGCGTTTTCCAGGCCGCATCGACAGAGTCAGGATCGGTCAGATAGTCCTCATAGAGCTGCTCTATATAGGTCTGATTCGCGCCGGCCAGCCAGGAGGAGTCCAGCCAGGGTTTCATCGCGCTGTTCTGCATTGTGATCCCTTAAAGCATTACGCTTTTTTGTTGCCGTGATTATGTAACGGAACAGCTAAGCCCCGCGCCGCGTCAGCGGCTTGCCCTCGGCCGTGTTCCGCTTAAGCAAAACCCGGCCTGATAAAACGACCGGGAGCCAGGCTCCCGGACGGTCTGCGCTTAAGCGCTTCGCGCCAGCAGCATCGACTTGATATGGCCGATGGCGCGCGTCGGGTTCAGCCCTTTCGGACAAACGCTGACGCAGTTCATAATGCTGTGGCAGCGGAATACGCTGAACGCATCGTTAAGGTCATCCAGGCGTGCACCGGTTTCCGTATCGCGACTGTCGATCAGGAAACGGTAGGCCGCCAGCAGCCCCGCCGGCCCGATAAACTTGTCCGGGTTCCACCAGAACGACGGGCAGGAAGTGGAACAGCACGCACAAAGAATACACTCGTACAGGCCGTCCAGTTTTTCCCGCTGTTCCGGCTGCTGCAGGTGCTCGCGAGCCGGTGGATTTTGCCCATTATTCAACAGGTAAGGCTTAATTTTCTCATATTGAGTGTAGAACTGGCCCATGTCTACTACCAAATCGCGGATGACCGGCAATCCAGGCAGGGGACGGATCACAATTTTACGTTTTCCCGCGCCGAGCGCGGAAACCGGCGTAATGCAGGCCAGGCCGTTCTTACCGTTCATATTGATGCCGTCGGAGCCGCAGACGCCTTCGCGGCAGGAGCGACGGAAAGCCAGCGTCGGATCTTTCTCTTTCAGACGGATTAGCGCATCCAGCAGCATCATATCGCGCCCTTCTTCCGACTCCAGGCTGTAGTCCTGCATCCGCGGCGCGTCATCGACGTCCGGGTTATAACGATAAACTGAAAATTCGATTCTCATCATATGCTCCGCGAACTAGTAGGTACGGGCTTTCGGCGGGAAAGCCGCGCGCAGTTTCGGCTCCATGTTCACCTCACGGCGAGTCATGCTTTCGCTCTGCGGCAGATAGACGCTGTGGCACAGCCAGTTTGCGTCGTCACGTTCCGGGTAATCGAAGCGGCTGTGCGCGCCACGGCTTTCCGTACGGTAGTTGGCGGCAACCGCGGTGGCGTAAGCCGTTTCCATCAGGTTATCCAGCTCCAGACACTCAATACGCTGGGTATTGAAGTCAGGCGAACGGTCGTCCAGACGGGCGCTTTTCAGCCGCTCACGCAGGACTTTCAGCTCTTCCAGACCTTTTGCCATCGCGTCGCCTTCGCGGAATACCGAGAAGTTGTTCTGCATGCAGGTTTGCAGCGCTTTACGCAACTCGGCAGGATCTTCGCCGGTTTCGTTATTGTTCCAGCGGTTCAGGCGCGCCAGCGAGGCGTCGATCTCTTCGTCGGTAGCGTCCAGCAGCTCGCCCTGCTCCAGCATCGACTGCTGTAAATGCAGGCCAGCCGCGCGGCCAAATACCACCAGGTCCAGCAGCGAGTTGCCGCCGAGACGGTTAGAGCCGTGTACGGATACGCAGGCGATTTCGCCTACGGCAAACAGACCCGGCACCACGACGTCTTCGCCCTGCTCGTTCAGCGTTATCGCCTGGCCGGTCACTTTGGTCGGAATGCCGCCCATCATATAGTGGCAGGTCGGGATAACCGGAATAGGCTCTTTGACCGGATCGACGTGGGCAAAGGTGCGGGAAAGCTCCAGGATACCCGGCAGACGCGCTTCCAGCACATCTTTACCCAGATGATCGAGCTTCAGCTTGATATGCGGGCCCCACGGGCCTTCGCAGCCGCGGCCTTCGCGGATTTCGATCATCATCGAGCGGGCAACCACGTCGCGTCCGGCCAGATCTTTGGCGTTAGGCGCGTAGCGTTCCATAAAGCGCTCGCCGTGCTTGTTCAGCAGGTAGCCGCCTTCGCCGCGACAGCCTTCCGTCACCAGCACGCCCGCGCCAGCAATGCCGGTCGGGTGGAACTGCCACATTTCCATATCCTGCACCGGCACGCCGGCGCGCAGCGCCATGCCCACGCCGTCACCGGTATTGATGTGTGCGTTGGTGGTGGACTGATAGATACGGCCTGCGCCGCCGGTCGCCAGCACGGTGGCTTTTGCTTTAAAGTAGACGACTTCGCCATCTTCGATATTCAGTGCGGTACAGCCGACCACCGCGCCGTCGGCGTTTTTCACCAGATCCAGCGCATACCACTCGGAGAAGATGGTGGTCTTGTTTTTCAGGTTCTGCTGATAGAGCGTATGCAGCAGCGCGTGGCCGGTACGGTCAGCCGCTGCCGCGGTACGTGCCGCCTGCTCGCCGCCGAAATTTTTCGACTGGCCGCCGAACGGACGCTGATAGATACGGCCATCGTCCAGACGGGAGAACGGCAGGCCCATATGTTCCAGCTCCAGAATCGCTTCCGGGCCGGTTTTGCACATATATTCAATGGCGTCCTGGTCACCGATATAGTCGGAACCTTTCACCGTGTCGTACATATGCCATTCCCAGTTGTCTTCATGACTGTTGCCCAGCGCGACGGTAATACCGCCCTGCGCGGACACGGTGTGGGAACGGGTCGGGAATACTTTAGATAACAGGGCACAGGTCTGGCCCGATTGGGAAATTTGCAGTGCGGCACGCATACCTGCACCACCTGCGCCGACTACGACGGCATCAAATTCTCTGACTGGCAACTTCATTTTTTACACACCCCACACAACGACGGTTCCATAAATCGCATAGACAAACAGCACTACCACAATCGCCATCTGCAACAGCAGACGCGTCGCCAGATGTTTGATGTAGTCTGTCAGCACCTGCCACATTCCTATCCAGCCATGCATCAGAATGGAGAACAGCGTCAGCAGCGTGAACACTTTCGTTACGGAGGAGGCAAAAAAACCGCGCCAGATGTCGTAAGTCAGCGTGTCCGTCATTACGATAAAGCCGAGGATGTAAAGGATGTAGAGCGTCATCACAATAGATGTGGCGCGCACCAGCAGCCAGTCGTGAACGCCGTTGCGTCCTAATGCGGAAGCGTTGCTTAACATACGAGGACTCCAGCCAGAATTGAAAGCACGACGGTGATACCAAAGCAGATTTGCGCCGAACGCGTTCCCACCACCTGCGTCTCTGCCAGGTAGCCAAAATCCATTAACATATGACGTATCCCGCCGACGGTATGGTACGCCAGCGCGGTGAGAATGCCCCACATGATGAATTTAACGAAGAAGCTTTGCATAACGGCAGACGCCTGCAAAAAGCCTTCGGGCGACGACAGCGACAGGCCCAATAACCAAAGCAGTATGCCCAAGGCAACAAACGTAATGACGCCGGACACGCGGTGGAGAATGGACGCGATTGCGGTAACGGGAAACCGGATCGTTGAGAGATCCAGGTTGACAGGTCTTTGTTTTTTCACGGTTTTGCCCACAGAGCCTTTCTTATTTTGCTTCCTCCGGTCCTGAAGGTGACAGCCAAATACATAAGCATTCGGACTGTGAACCGGCACCAAAACAGCAACATCCAGTGTTAATTGTGGCGCTAAAACGCTGGGTGGCTCCTGGTGTCAGGGTATTCCGGAGACCTGGCGGAAGTATAGGTCGATCACAATCTCATTACAATTCCCCTACAAACATCTTGGTGAAAAATAGATGGAACAGTGATCTCACTCACGTTTTTCACAAATTGTACAAATTTAATTATCTGATTTGACAAAACTTCAACATTTTTGTTACAAACTGAGCGCGAAAAGTTCTATGATGCACAAAAGTTATGGGGATACACTTTCCCCTAAGCACAAGTTATGTAACATTGGTGAGCTAAACTTATTAAGCATCAGGTTAACAAGTTACGACCATACCGAATCTTTAACAACTGCTAAACAAAGCCTGATTGTGCCCTTCCGGCCCATAGGCGCCGTCACTCTGTACCCTGCACGTAATAAGATGCCACAGAGTTGATACTGCTTACCCGCAGCGGTGGACATAACGGCGTTTCAGATGTCATAGATTCATCGACAAGGCGCTAAGGAGACTTAAATGGCTGATAAAAAAGCAACGCTTAACCTGCCCGGCGAAGACGCTATCGAACTCGACGTACTGAGCGGCACGCTAGGCCAGGAAGAGATCGATGTCCGTAGCCTCGGTTCTAAAGGTTATTTCACTTTTGACCCGGGCTTTACCTCCACCGCCTCTTGCGAATCCAAAATTACCTATATCGACGGTGACGAAGGCGTTCTGCTGCACCGTGGATACCCTATCGACCAGCTGGCGCTGCACTCTAACTACCTGGAAGTGTGCTATATCCTGCTGAATGGCGAAGCGCCAACCAAAGAGCAGTTTGAAGAGTTCAGCACTATCGTTACCCGCCACACCATGATCCACGAGCAGATCCACCATCTGTTCCGCGGCTTCCGTCGTGATTCCCATCCGATGGCGGTCATGTGCGGCGTAACCGGCGCGCTGGCGGCTTTCTATCACGATGCGATGGACGTGAATATCGAGCGTCACCGCGAAATCGCCGCTTTCCGTCTGCTGTCGAAAATGCCGACCGTGGCCGCCATGTGCTACAAGTATTCCATCGGCCAGCCGTTCGTCTATCCGCGCAACGACCTTTCCTATGCCGGTAACTTCCTGAACATGATGTTCTCTACGCCTTGCGAAGAGTACGTGGTCAACCCGGTGCTGGAACGCGCCATGGATCGTATTCTGATCCTGCACGCGGATCACGAACAGAACGCCTCCACTTCTACCGTGCGTACAGCTGGTTCTTCCGGCGCTAACCCGTTCGCCTGTATCGCTGCGGGCATCGCTTCCCTGTGGGGACCGGCGCACGGCGGCGCCAACGAAGCCTGCCTGCGTATGCTGGAAGAGATCAAAACGGTTGAGCATATCCCGGAATTCCTGCGTCGTGCGAAAGACAAGAACGACTCTTTCCGCCTGATGGGCTTCGGCCATCGCGTGTATAAGAACTACGATCCGCGCGCCACGGTGATGCGTGAAACCTGTCACGAAGTGCTGAAAGAGCTGGGCATGAAGGACGACCTGCTGGAAGTGGCCATGGAGCTGGAGCATATTGCGCTGAACGACCCGTACTTTATCGAGCGCAAACTCTATCCGAACGTCGATTTCTATTCAGGCCTGATCCTGAAAGCGATGGGTATCCCATCCTCTATGTTTACCGTTATCTTCGCCATGGCGCGTACGGTCGGCTGGATCGCCCACTGGAAAGAGATGCACGACGACGGCATTAAAATTGCCCGTCCGCGTCAGCTTTACACCGGCTACGATCAGCGCGATTTTAACTCGTTGACCAAATAAGGCTAACGTTGATATGAGAAGCGCCGCAATGCGGCGCTTTTTTTATGTCTGACAGCCCGGACACCAGTAAAAAGGCCGTGAAGAGAGCGAGGTTTTCTCAATGATGCCACCGCAGCGCTCGCACGGTTTGCCCGCCCGATGAAAAACTTTAAAGCTGAACAGCGCGCCATGATGCTTGTTTTCTTTTGCCACGCCACGCGTCTGGTAAGAAAGCCGGGGGATGGCCAGCAGCGCTTCCGCCAGCTTGTCCAGCTGCGCCTCGTCTAAATCCTGTGCCTTATGCTGCGGCGCCAGACCGGCGTGCCAGAGGATCTCTACCCGCAGATAGTTGCCTAAACCCGCCAGGAAAGCCTGATCCAGCAGCAGGCCGCTGAACTGGCGCCGCCGGAAGCGCGGTGACAGCAGGCGCGCCTTGACCTCTTCCACCGTCAGCGTCATATCCAACACGTCCGGGCCGACGCGTAGCAAAAAAGGATGAGCCGCCAGCGTGTCCTGCGTCAGCAGTTCAATATCAGAGGCGCTATACAGCAGCAGCGTTTTATCTTCTGCCGCCAGCCTCACGCGCAGTATCCGATTGCTCTGCGGCTCGGTGCCGCTTTTAATCACGCGCCAGACGCCGTAAAGCTGGTTATGGCTGTAGAGGATCAATCCGTTGGAGAAATGCGTCAGTATCGCTTTGCCGCGCGTTTCGATCGCCTCTACTCTTTCGCCAATCAGCGAGGATTCGTAGGTTTTCAGTTGGGGAAAAGCAAACCAGACGTCGGTCAGCGTTTTACCCTTGATGGCTTTTTCCAGCTTGTCCGCCGCGCGGCGGATCTCAGGCCCTTCCGGCATGGTGCCTCCTTGTTATTGTGTGGCGCCGCCTTCCAGCTTTTTGTCCTCTTCCACGGTCAGCGCGATACTCAGCGCCATCTCCAGCGCCAGCACCACCGTCTGAAGCGGCATACTGGCCGCGCCCGGATGCCTTACCGCCTGCTGCGGCAAATACGGCACGTGGATAAACCCACCGCGACCGCCCTGCTGCGCCTGGCGATGCAGCAAACCGTAAAGCACATGATTGCAAACGAAAGTCCCGGCCGTTTGGGATACCGCCGCGGGGATATCCGCCTCGCGGATACCTTCGACGATCGCCTTAATCGGCAGCGTGGCGAAATAAGCGGCCGGGCCGTCCGCAACGATGCGTTCATCAATCGGCTGTCTGCCCGCATTATCGGGAATACGCGCGTCGTCAATATTAATTGCCACGCGCTCGACCGTGATATTGGGCCGGCCGTTCGCCTGGCCGACCACGATCACCAGCTCCGGCTCCAGCTCATCCATCGCGTCGTTTAATACCTGAAGCGATTCACCAAATACGCAAGGCAGCTGTTTCGCCACCACGTGCGCGCCGCAGATCATTCTTTCATGCAGCTGGCTGACCGCTTCCCAGGAGGCGTTGACCAGCTCGCCCTCGAATGGCTCAAACGCCGCCATTAATACTGTTTTCATTGCCGCCTCACCGAAACATCAGAAACCAGAGAAGAAAAATATTGGTTATTAACAATAGCACGCCGGTCGGTATCTGAGCCTTGATCACCGCATTACGATCGGGCAGCTCCAGCAGCCGGGCGGGTACGATATTGAAGTTGGCGGCCATCGGCGTCATCAGCGAGCCGCAATAGCCGGAGAACATGCCGATCGCCGCCATCACGGCCGGGTTGCCGTGGTGCTGCAAGACCAGGATCGGGATGCCGATACCGGCGGTGACGATAGGGAAAGCCGCAAAGGCGTTGCCCATAATCATGGTCAGCAGCGCCATGCCTGTAGCGTAGGCCGCTACGGCGATAAAACGGTTGTCCACGGCAAGGTAAGTTTCCGTCAGATGCGCAATCGCCGTGCCCACCCCGGCGGTAGTAAACAGCAGGCCCAGCGTGGCGAGGATCTGCGGCAGAATAAAGGCCCAGCCGATAGCATCAAGCAGGCGGCGCGCTTCCTGTACGGACTGCGCGGGCGCTTCATGCGTCATTTTCAGCGCGATCAGCCAGCCCACCACGCAGCCAACCATCATAGAGAAAAGCGTGACCAGCGTGGCCTGATTGCCTTCCCCAAACAGCGCCACCCGTGCGCCCGGCAAATTATTAAACAGCAGCACGCCGACAACCGTAACCACCGGGATGGCCAGCGCAGGCAGAAACAGCCGGTTGCGCAGGCGTTTGGCGCTCGCCTCGCGCTCCTGATGGCTGCGCTGATGGTAGGAGCCCAGCTTTACGCCGCCCAGACCGGCAATCAGCGCCATAATCACCACCACCACGCCGATAGCAATATGGAGCGAACGCGCGCCGAACCATGCCGATGCCCCGTCGCTGACCAGAAAAACCAGGCCGTAGAGCGCCCAGAACAGGCCGGTAGTCAGACGACGCGGATTAGCTTTGTCTCGCCAGGACATCACGGCGACCACCAGCAGGATCAAACCCGCCAGCCAGTAAAGATACTGTTGCTGAAACATCAGCGCCCTCCTTTGGCTTTCTGCGCCTGCGCATTCAGCGTGGCAAGCTCTGCGGCCAGGGTTTTATCCAGGCGACGCAGGCGAAAGGCGTGGATCAGAAAAGCGCAAACGGCGGTCGGAATGCCCCAGAGCGCTATCTGTAGCGGATCGGTCTGGATGCCCGCCGACTGCTGCATAAAATTATGCATAAAGATGATGGCGCCAAAAGCGACAAAGATATCCTCGCCGAAAAACAGCCCGACGTTATCGGTCGCCGCCGCCATAGCGCGCAGGCGATGACGCACTTCCGGCGGCAGCTCGCCGTAACGATTTTCGGTAGCGCCTTCCGCCATCGGCGCCAGCAGCGGGCGCACCATTTGCGGATGGCCGCCCAGGCTGGTCAGCCCCATCGCCGCCGTCAGCTCACGCACCAGCAGGTAGACAATCAGCAATCTTCCCGCCGTAGCGCTTTTGATCTGCGCAATCCAGGCCTGGGCGCGCTCTTTCAGCCCGTGGCGCTCCAGCAGGCCTATAACCACTAAAGGCAACAGCAGGATCAGCGGCAGGTTGCGGGTATTGAGAAAGCCCGAACCCAGTTTTTCCAGAATATCGCCGATCGGCATTTTTGCCGCGAGGCCGGTGATTAAACCGGCGACCAGCACCACCAGCACCGGGTTAAAGCGCAGTAGAAAACCAACCACGATGGCAGCGATGCCGGCCAGCGGCCAGAGATTAACGACAGGATCCATTTATCCTCCTGATAAAGGCTGAAGCTTCCCGCTGCGTGCAGGAGCAATAAGGGAGACGGCCAGGCAAGCGGGCCGTCCGTAGCGATACGTCAGCCGTAGCTGACTGCAATATCTCGTGCGGCGAACGCCTCACGGAGCTGGCGGGCAAAGGCCAGCGCATGGGCACCGTCGCCGTGCAGGCATACGGTTTGGGCATTGACGCTGACCCATTCGCCGCTGACGGCCCGCACTTTCCCCCGCTGCACCATCGCGAGCGTTTGTGCAATAGCCTGCTCGTCGCTCTCTATCAGCGCGCCGGGCTGCGAGCGAGGCACCAGCGAACCGTCCGCCTGGTAGCCGCGATCGGCAAAAACCTCCTCTCTGGTGGTCAGGCCCGCTGATTTAGCGGCGCGAACAGATTCGCTGCCCGCCAACCCCACCAGGATCAGGTGCGGATCGGCAGCCCTGACCGCCTGCGCGATAGCTTCCGCCAGCGAGGCGTCCTCAGCGGCCTGGTTGTAAAGCATCCCGTGCGGCTTCACATGCGTCACCTTGCCGCCTTCGCTGCGGGCAATAGCCTGGAGCGCGCCAATCTGATAAAGCGTCTGCGCATAAATCGTTTCAGCAGGCAGTGCCATACGCGTGCGGCCAAAGTTTTCGCGATCGGGAAAGCCGGGATGCGCCCCAATCGCCACGCCATACTCCAGCGCCCAGCGCACGCACTGCCGCATGGTTTCCGCGTCGCCCGCGTGAAAACCACAGGCGATATTGGCCGAGGAAACCAGCTGTAATAAGGCGCGATCGTTGCCGCAGCCCTCACCCAAATCGGCGTTTAAATCAATTTTCATGCGCTAATCCCCATGCCATTTGTTCCAGTACCCGATCGCGCTCGCGCTTCGCCTGCAGCGCTTCTTCCAGTGTGCAGTGCACAAAATGGATCGGCTCGCCCAGACGGATCTGCGCCAGATGATAGAGGTCGGCTTCAATCACGCAGGCGATACGCGGGTAGCCGCCGGTGGTTTGCGCATCCGCCATCAGCACAATCGGCTGGCCGTTAGGCGGCACCTGCACCACGCCGGGGATCAGCCCGTGCGACAGCATATCGCGCCCGGCTTCGCGCACCAGCGCGCGGCCCTGTAAGCGATAGCCCATACGGTTGCTCTGCGGGCTGAGCTGCCATCCCGTCCGCCAGAACAGCTCCCGGCTTTCGCGGCTGAATTCGTGGTATTCCGGGCCGGCCATCGCGCGAACGCGGTTACCAAACAGCAGCTGACGCACGCCCGCCGGTTTGCTGAATGTGCGCGCGGGCTCGCCCAGCGGCAGCCTGTCGCCGTCTTCAATCTGCCGTCCCGCAAAGCCGCCCAGGCCCGTTTTCAAATCGGTGCTGCACGAGCCGAGCACGGGCACGGCGGCAAAACCGCCAGCCAGCGCCAGGTAGCTGCGCATCCCGCGCTGCGGCATTTTCAACGTCAGGCGCGATCCTTTGCGTACGGCGAGGCGCCAGCCCGTCCACACCGGTTTGCCGTCCAGCTCGGCGCTACAGCCCGCGCCCGTCAGCGCCATCCAGCCGTCCCGGGTAAACTCCGCGCAGAACTGGCCGAGCGTAATTTCCAGCACCGGGCTGTTTTGCTCATTGCCGACCAGCAGATTGGCCGTCGCCATTGCCGGATAGTCCAGCGCGCCGCCGCTGCTGACGCCGAACTGACGCCAGCCGATACGGCCTGCGTCCTGTAAGGTGGTACTCATGCCAGCCCGAATAATATTCAGCACAGGCCCTCCTTTTGCGGAATAAAGCGTACCTGGTCGCTGGGACGTAAAAGCGTCGGCGGCTGCTGTTCAGGCGTAAACAGAGCGATACTCGTCTGGCCAATTAGCTGCCAGCCGCCCGGCGCGGCAAGCGGATAAACGCCCGTCTGGCTACCGCCGATGCCCACGGATCCGGCCGGCACCTTCAGGCGCGGCTCCGCCCGCCGGGGCGTATGCAGCCGCTCGTCCAGGCCCGCCAGGTAAGGGAAACCGGGCTGGAAGCCGATAAAATAAACGGTATAGCGCCCCGCCGCATGGGCTTCCACCACCTGCTGCGGCGTCAGTCCGCTTTGACGCGCCACCTCGTCCAGATCCGGCCCTGCTGCGCCGCCGTAGATAACGGGAATGGCGATATCCCGCGTTTCCAGCACCAGCGCTTCGCTTGTTTCCCACCAGCCCTGGAGCCACTCGATGGCGTCCAGCGCGTGCTGTTGCGGGTTGCTTAAAATCACCGTGATATTGTTCATGCCGGGAATGACTTCCGTGACTTCCGGCCGGCCGGTCAGGCGCGCTGACAGGCCCCAGATACGCTGCTGGCTGCTGAGAGAGACAGGGGGTTCCAGCTCAAGCACTACCGCGCGCTCACCTGAAAGGTAACAACGTGCTCGTTGCAAAACACTCTCCCGGCCCGTTGATAAGGCCACCGTTTTCCAGAAAGAAGAAATAGTTATGCGGAAATGTCAGAGAAGTGTCAATAATCGATTAGCCAGGCGCGACACAGTGGCTACTATTACGGTTTCTGCATAAAGGAGGTAGCGATGAGCACGACATTCAAAATTCATTACGAACATCAGGCCGAAGGCCATCTGCATTCCGAAGAAGTGCTGTTGGAAAGCGAGGGCGAACCGACAGAGGAAGCCGTACAGGACGCGGTGCGCCAGGATATTGCGAAGCATCACGGCGCGGCAGAGTTTACGGTGATCTCAGTCGCGCCCTACCCTTAAGCGGGCGTTGAGGTTAACAGGCGGCCACCGGGGCCGCCTGTCTGCTGTCAGGCGGGGTTGTCGATATCGATAAAGGTGACGTCCAGGCCATGCTGTGCCGCCAGCCATTCACCCAGCGCCTTGATACCGCCGCGCTCGGTAGCATGATGTCCGGCCGCAAAAAAGTGCAGGCCCTGCTCGCGCGCGCTGTGAATGGTTTGCTCGGAAACCTCGCCGGAGATAAACGCGTCCACGCCGAATGCCGCCGCCGCGTCGATAAAACCCTGGCCGCCGCCGGAGCACCACGCCACTTTGCGGATCAGCGCTGGCGCGTTATCGCCGCAGTGCAGCGGGTCGCGATGCAGGGTCTGACCAATGCGTGCGGCAAGCTGCTCGCCCGTCAGCGGCTCCTGCAGCTCGCCCCAGAACACCAGCGGCATCACTTCGCCTTTGACCTCAATCCCAAACAGTTTCGCCAGCTGCGCGTTATTGCCCAGCTCGGGATGCGCGTCCAGCGGCAGATGCCAGCCGTAAAGGTTGATATCGTTCGCCAGCAGCGTTTTCAGCCGGTTGCGCTTCATGCCCTTAATCACCGGCGCTTCGCTTTTCCAGAAATAGCCGTGATGCACCAGCACCGCGTCCGCCTGTAAACGTACGGCCTCATCCAGTAGCGCCTGACAGGCGGTCACGCCGGTAACGATTTTCTGTACCTGCTCGCGCCCTTCTACCTGAAGACCGTTCGGCGCATAGTCGCTGAAGCTCGCGGTATTCAGCTGCTGGTTAACGATGTTTTCTAATTCACTGTTTTGCATAGGGCGTACACTCTTTTGCCGTTCTCAATGCGGCTACTTTAGCAGAGGGCGGCAAAACGCGCGGCTATTTCCTTGCCGCCTCGTAGGCCGCCAGCGCACGTTTGCGGGCCTCTTTGTGGTCAACGATGGGGTGAGGATAATCGAGCTGAACGCCGTTTTTCCGCGCCCATTCATGCGGCTGGTGAATATGCTGAACGGGCACCGCCTTCAGTTCCGGTAGCCATTGCCGAATGAATTCGCCTTTTTTATCAAAACGTTCGCCCTGCGTAGTAGGATTGAAGATGCGAAAGTAAGGCGCCGCGTCGTTGCCGCTGGAAGCGGCCCACTGCCAGCCGCCATTGTTCGCCGCCAGATCGCCGTCGATCAGCTGTGACATAAAATAGCGTTCGCCGATCCGCCAGTCGATCAGCAGATCTTTAATCAGGAAGCTGGCGGTAATCATCCGCAGGCGATTATGCATCCAGCCAAGACTGTTCAGCTGCCGCATAGCGGCATCCACTATCGGATAACCGGTTTTGCCCTGCTGCCAGGCGGCCAGCTGGTCATCATTGCGCTGCCATTGCACCTTTTTTGTCCAGCTGATAAAGGGCTGATGTTTGCAGAGCGCGGGCCAGGCGACAATCAGGTGCCGGTAGAACTCGCGCCAGATAAGCTCGTTAAACCAGCTGAATATTTTGTCGTTTTCTAACGCGTCGGGATGCTCGCGCAGCAGGCGATGCAGGCACTGGCGCGGCGACAGCACCCCGGTAACCAGATAAACGGACAGGCGGCTTGTGCCGTCAATGGCCGGCGTGTCTCGCCTGGCCGCATACTCCGCGACCGGCTGCTGACAGAACTCGCGCAGACGTTGGATAGCCGTCTTCTCCCCTACGGGAAAAAGGTCGGTATTAAAATCTTCCTGCGGATAATCAAATGGTTCCAGAGCGGGTAGTTTTTCCAGCGGTGCCTGAGCGCGCGGTTTGGGCGCGGGCGCGCATTCCGGCATCCCTTCATGCAGTCGGCGAACAAAAGCTTTGCTGAATGGCGTAAAGACTTTAAACATTTCCCGATTGCCTGTCAGCACGCTGCCGGGCGGCAGCAGACCGTCATCGAAGCCCTGCACAACTATATCCAGCTCGCTCAGTTCGCGTTCCGCTTGCGCATCGCGCTGGCGCTCGTTGACTTCGTGCTGATAGTTATAAAACAGGCTGTCGACATGATGCTCACGGCAGAAATCTTTCAGCGCTTCAACGGAGGCGGAAAAATCATCGCGCTGTAAATAGTGCAGCGGGATGCCTTTTTCTGCCAAAGCACCCTGGACATCGTGCAGGCTTTGATAAATAAAAGCGGCCTGCTTCGGTGACATATCATGCGATTGCCACTGTTTTGGCGTGGCGATATAGAGAACGAGCACTTCCGCATTGACATCGCTGCAGGCTGCATAAAGCGCGTAGTTATCGTGGATGCGCAGATCGTTGCGCATCCAGACCAGATGGGTGGCCATAGCTTTCCCTGTAATTAATGGCCGTAACGCAGGCGAAGCGCTTCCGGATAAGGCTCAAAATAGCGTTGCTGGGTAAGGTAAGGATCGGGATATTCCGACATATAGTGTTTGAGCAGCGTCATCGGCGCCAGCAGCGGTTGTAAGCCCTGACGATAGTGATCGATCAGCGAGGTCAGCTCCTCGCGCTGTTTGGCGTTCAGCTGCGGTCGGAAGTAGCCCTGTACGTGCATCATCACATTAGTGTGGTTGCCGCGCGTGGCTTTATGCTTCAGCAGATCCATCAGGCGCTGACGATACTCGAAAGCAAAGGCTTCCAGTGAAGGCCACTGCTCAATAGCCGCCACAAAGCGACCAATCTCGCGATATTCCGGCTGTGAATGCGCCAGCAGCGTTAGCTTATAGCGGCTGTGAAAGGCAATAAGCTTGCCGCGCGTCAGGCCGCTGCGCCACAGCTGGTTAAATTCATGCAGCGTGTAAATGCGCTCAACAAAGTTCTCGCGCAGCACGGGATCGTGCAGCCTGCCGTCTTCTTCGACCGGCAACCACGGCATTTGCTTCATCAGTTCACGCGTAAAGATGCCAACGCCTTCTTTACGGTTGTTGTTATTTTCTGGCTGGTAGACGCGCACCCGCTCCATGCCGCAGCTGGGCGATTTGGCGCAGACGATGTAGCCGCAAAGGTGATGCAGGCTGGCGATTTTTTTCTCGGAAAAGCTTTGCATTTCCTGGGTCAGCGGATCGCCTTTCCCGTTGCTGAAGCAAAGCTCAACGCTATTTTCGGCCGTTTCGGTCAGGCGCAGGGCGGGACGCGGCGTGGGCAGACCAATCGCCATTTCCGGGCAAACCGGTTCATAACGCATAAAAGGCGCCAGATCTTCGGCGGCAAAGGCGCAACGTTTGTGGCCGCCATCAAAGCGGACACTGTCGCCAAGCAGGCAGGCGCTGATGCCTACCGGAATTTTCTCACTCATACCTTTCTCCCCTTCGCTACTTTCATCATTAAGTGTAGCGGTTAAATCTGTACAAGACAAAATAAGTTGTACAACTTTATGGAAAGAATTGCTACCGGTGATTTATCGAAAAAAGGCCGGCCCACGAAAAACCTTACGGAACAAGGCAAAGCGGCAGGAAGAAAAGAAAAATGCCCCTAAAACGGGGCATTAACAGCGGTCTGAAGGCGGTGGAAAGATAAGAGGCATGCCCCGAAACCGGAGCATTAAGAAAAATCTAAAGCATGAGGATAAGGCGGCGTTAAAGCATGCGGGCGCGATTAATAAAAATCGGCAGCGGCCCTTTCCGCCTGCGCCAGCCACACGGGCTGCGTACTGGTTTTGCACCAGCAGCGATGCAGGTAGCTGTAAAAGCGCGAGCGGTCGCGATAAAAAAGCATAAAAGGCAGCGCGACAACACCGACCGCAAGCGTTGCCAGCCGACGCAGTAGAAGATGAGGCAGCGAGTATTGATGATAGAGATTCATACGCCCTCCGGAAAAGTAAAAGTCTGGCTAAAATAATACCGATCTGGCGATATATTTACCACTCATCCGACCAGATTAAATTAAAAATTATCCAGGTAAAGGCAATAAGTTAAATTAAAGTTAATTTAAATTAAATAAATAACAACTACGTTACATTGCATCTGTTTAAATATGGCCATAACCACCGCCCCGCGCCGTTGCAGCAAGCCTGTAGCCGCATGGCCACTGCCTGAAGGGGTTTAGCAGTTTTGTACAGGGTAAATGCATTATTGTTCAACTGTTTAAGCTTGATGCTGTTTTATCACTGCGCCCTGTTTGTTCCAGCCACTCCCGGAACAGACGGCTTGGGTATACGAATAAGGGAAGTTCACAGCTTTAAAATCGGCTGAATTATTCGGGACATCCCGAAACAGGCAAAATTGGAATATAAAAAAGGCGCTAATAAATTAGCGCCTTTTATTTTCAGCCCTGATATCAGGCGTTTTTCAGTACTTCGCTAACAATTTCTACCGCTTCTTTCTCAATCTTCTCGCGGTGCTCGGCACCCAGGAAGCTTTCGCAATAGATTTTGTAGGCGTCTTCCGTACCGGACGGACGCGCTGCGAACCAGCCGTTCTCGGTCATCACCTTCAGGCCACCGATTGATGCGCCGTTGCCTGGCGCCGCCGTCAGGCGAGCGGTGATAGGATCGCCCGCCAGCGTATCGGCGCTGACCATTTCCGGCGACAGCTTCGACAGCGCCGCTTTTTGCGCGGAGGTCGCAGAAGCCTGCAGACGGTTATAGCTTGGTGCGCCAAAGCGCTCCGCCAGCTCGTTATAGTGCTGCTGCGGATTTTTACCGGTCACAGCGGTGATCTCGGCGGCCAGCAGGCACATGATGATACCGTCTTTGTCCGTTGACCAAGGCGTACCGTCAAAGCGCAGGAAGGAAGCGCCCGCGCTCTCTTCGCCGCCGAAGCCGAAACTGCCGTCGAACAGGCCATCAACGAACCATTTAAACCCTACCGGCACTTCCACCAGCTTACGGCCGATGTCGTTGACCACGCGGTCGATCATCGCGCTGGAGACCAGCGTTTTGCCGACGGCAACCTCTTTGCCCCACTGCGGACGGTGCTGGAACAGATAGTTAATAGCAACGGCCAGGTAATGGTTAGGGTTCATCAGGCCCGCAGGCGTAACGATGCCGTGGCGGTCATAGTCCGGGTCGTTGGCAAACGCCAGATCGAACTTATCACGCAGCGCCAGCAGGCCCGCCATCGCGCTTTCGGATGAGCAGTCCATACGGATCACGCCGTCTTTATCCAGGTGCATAAAGCGGAACGTCTGGTCGACCGAATCGTTAACGATAGTCAGATCCAGATTGTAATATTCCGCGATACGCTGCCAGTAGGCGATGCCGGAGCCGCCAAGCGGATCGACGCCGATTTTCAGGCCCGCTTTCTGAATAGCCGGAATATCGATGATCTGCGCCAGACCTTCGATATAAGGCTGGATCAGATCTTTTTCCTGCAGATGGCCGCTTGCCCAGGCTTCGTCCAGCGCCATGCGCTTAACATCTTTCAGGCCGTCTTTAATCAGCTGGTTAGCGCGATCTTCCACCACTTTAGTGACGTTAGTATCGGCCGGGCCACCGTTTGGCGGATTGTATTTGATGCCGCCATCTTCCGGCGGGTTGTGCGAAGGCGTGATAACGATGCCGTCAGCCTGCGCGCCGCCCGCCTTGTTATGCTCAAGGATAGCGTTAGAGATGGCAGGCGTCGGCGTGTAGCCGTTGTCCTGCTGTACAATCACATCCACGCCGTTCGCCGCCAGCACTTCCAGTACGGAAATAATCGCCGGTTCGGACAGCGCGTGCGTATCTTTACCCACGTAGCAAGGGCCGGTAACGCCGTTCTTTTTGCGCTCTTCCGCAATCGCCTGCGCGATAGCCAGAATGTGCGTCTCGTTGAAGCTCTGTCGGCCTGCGCTACCGCGATGGCCGGACGTGCCGAATTTCACCGCGTGTTCCGCGTTGCCTGTTTCCGGCTGCAGGACGTAATACTGCGAGGTCAATTGTGCAACGTTAATCAAATCGCTCTGCTGTGCTGGCTGCCCGGCACGGGGGTGACTGGCCATTGGCGCTTCTCCCTGACGCTGTGTTTAGAGTGTGCCGCAAACCTTGTCCGCCAGTTCCGTCGGGAACTGCATGGACGACATGATATGTTCAATCATGCTGCGTTTACGGCCTGTGTTGGTGTTGGTGATCACCCAATACGGCGTGCCGGGAATATGCTGCGGCTTGGTATGGGTGCCGTTCTGTACCAGGGTTTGCTGATTGCCTGCAAAGTAGACGCGCGTACGACCATGCAGTGACTCGGTCGCCGCGGCAAATGCTTTGGGATCCAGATTGTATAAAGTCGACAGGATCAGCATAAAACGGTTTACCGCTTTTTTCTGCTCCGCATACTCGTCCGACAGCAGCAGCTCGCGCACGGCGCGAACGCGATCCTGCGGGCGAGACGTCTCTTTCACCACGGTTTCCTGTACGCTGGCGACAGGCGCGGGCGCAGCCGTAACAGCAGGTGCCTTCGGCGCTGCCTGACCAGCAGAAAATTTCAGCATACGACGTAAAATGTCGGAGGCGCTTTCACCAATATGCTGAGTGTGGCTGGCGATATAACGGTAGAGCTCTTCGTCGACTTCAATAGTTTTCATCTTGATCCAGTACGATTATTGCTGATAAGAGCCGGTTAGCGACCTGTTTTACCCAGGCGCGGACGGACCAGCTCTAACACGAGGATTATAAAGTTAAATCCTGCCGGGTTGTAGCGCCAGCCCCAATTGCGGACAAAAGTCGGAATATGCCGTAAAAAGATCGGGTCTGTCGCGGCGGCAGAAAATCGCTGTTTTATGATAACCTAACCCCTCGTTTCCTCCGTAAGAAGTTTGCCATGAAATTGAATTTCCGCCTGCAATCTGAACAAACGACCGTTTCTGACGCGCCCGTGGTGCTTATTCACGGCCTTTTCGGCAACCTGGATAACCTTGGGGTGCTGGCGCGCGACCTGAAAGCGGATCGCCGCATTATTCAGGTGGACGTCCGAAATCATGGCCTTTCGCCGAGGTCGGATGAAATAAGCTATGCCGCAATGGCGCGCGACGTGCTGGAAACGCTGGATGAGCTTGATGCCGACCGGTTTGATATTATAGGCCATTCCATGGGCGGGAAAATCGCCATGACGCTGGCTTCCCTTGCCCCGGAACGCGTCGGGCAGCTGGTGGTTATCGATATTGCGCCGGTGGCCTACCGGGAACGCCATCACGACGCGATTTTCGCCGCGCTGGCCGCCGTCAGCGAAGCGGGCATTACCCGCCGGAGCGAAGCCGCCGCGCTGATGCGTCAGACCATAGAGGAAGAAGGCGTCATTCAGTTTCTGCTTAAATCGTTTCAGGACGGCGAATGGCGTTTCAACGTGCCGGCGCTCTGGCAGCACTACGATCGGATTATCGGCTGGGAAACGCTGCCCGCCTGGCCACATCCCACGCTGTTTATTCGGGGCGAACATTCGCCTTATCTACAGGAAGCGTATCGTGACGCGCTGCTGGCCCAGTTCCCTGCCGCCCGCGCCCACGTGATTACCGGCGCGGGTCACTGGGCGCATGCCGAGAAACCTGATGCCGTTTTGCGCGCCATCCGCCGTTTTTTTGCCCTGTGAAAACAAATGTTTCAGTAAAAGGCTAAATAATTGTCGTCGCGACTTTCGCTGGGGTATGATGGCGCGCTAAAATTTGTCGACGGCACCGGCCGCAAACGCTAACGGCTCAATCCATCAGAACTCCAGCCTTCAGTATCACGATTCTATGGCAAAAGAAAACACGGACCGCACCACGATCGATCTGTTCGCAGACGAGCGTCGACCGGGACGACCCAAAACCAATCCACTGGCACGTGATGAGCAGTTGCGCATTAACAAACGCAACCAGCTTAAGCGTGATAAAGTGCGCGGGCTGAAGCGCGTAGAACTGAAAATGAACAGTGACGCAGTTGACGCCCTGAACCAGCTCGCCGAGCAGCGTAATATGAGCCGCAGCGAACTGATAGAAGAGATGGTCATGGCGCAGTTAGCCAGGCCTGAGCGCTGAAGCACGCGCTACGGTAAAGCACAAAGCGACAAATGCAGGCGGATTAGCCGTTTATCCCCCTGTTGCTGTCTGCTATTATTGCCCTTAACATTTTCAGGCTAGCCGCCGCATATCATTAAGTTTCAAGAGGTTATTAAACTCATGGCAATCGTAGGCATTTTCTTTGGCAGCGATACGGGCAATACGGAAAACATTGCAAAAATGATCCAGAAGCAGCTCGGTAAAGAGGTGGCTGAAGTTCATGATATCGCTAAAAGCAGCAAAGAAGACCTTGAAGCCTTTGATATTTTGCTGCTGGGCATCCCGACCTGGTACTACGGTGAAGCGCAGTGCGACTGGGATGATTTCTTCCCTACGCTGGAAGAGATCGACTTCAACGGCAAGCTGGTCGCGCTGTTTGGCTGCGGCGATCAGGAAGATTACGCGGAATATTTCTGCGACGCGATGGGCACCATTCGCGACATTATCGAGCCTAACGGCGCGGTGATCGTCGGCCACTGGCCGACAGAAGGCTATGATTTCGAGGCCTCTAAAGGCCTGGCGGACGATACCCATTTCCTTGGCCTGGCCATTGATGAAGATCGCCAGCCGGAGCTGACCAACGAACGCGTTGAAAAGTGGGTCAAACAGATTTCTGACGAGCTTCAGCTCCAGGATATTCTCGAAGCGTGATAGCATTGGCCCGCTGTACGAATCCACAGCGGGCCAATGGTTTTTCCTATAGAAGTGATAGATACATATTTGTAACTTTTACCGTCAAAACGGTAGAATAGCACTGCTCCGCCTCCGCTTCTGCGGCGCCGAAAACCAGGCAGAGCGAACTGACAACCCAGCGTAAATGGGTGCTTGCTTTTCCGGACGTAACGACTTCTTATCCTTACATCCCCTGATGGTTTTGCATCTCCGCTGTGGTTTCTTCAAGGCATCGGTTCTATAATGAGACGCTCAGCTTTTGCGTCGACCGATGCTCACGGCTTCTCAGCCACTTAGTGACCAGCAAAGTAACAGGACAATATCCGCATGACTGACAATAACACCGCATTAAAGAAGGCCGGCCTGAAAGTCACGCTTCCTCGACTGAAAATTCTGGAAGTGCTTCAGGAACCAGAGTGCCATCACGTCAGTGCGGAAGATTTGTATAAACGCCTGATCGACATGGGCGAAGAGATTGGCCTGGCGACGGTTTACCGCGTTCTGAACCAGTTTGACGATGCGGGGATCGTGACCCGTCATAACTTCGAAGGCGGCAAGTCCGTGTTTGAACTGACCCAGCAGCAGCATCACGATCACCTGATCTGCCTGGACTGCGGCAAAGTAATCGAATTCAGCGACGAGTCTATTGAATCCCGCCAGCGTGATATTGCGACGAAGCACGGTATCAAACTCAGCAACCACAGTCTCTATCTTTACGGCCACTGCGCCACCGGCGACTGCCGTGAAGACGACACGCTGCACGATAAGTAATCGATTTCAATAAAAAACCGGCGATCGCTCGCCGGTTTTTTTTTGCCTGCGCCCCGCCTATTTCAGGCTTTCCACGCGGCTGAAGCGCTTGCCGTCGCTACTGACGGCGCGGATCAACACCTCGCCGGAAACCGACGGACGGGCGCTGTCATGATAGCGCTGCCAGCTGTTGCCACCGTCCAGCGAGTAGTCAATAGCCACGCCCGGCAGGGCGATATTGGCTGCCAGCTTGCCCGCGACAAGACGTGCGCCCGGCTGCGGCAGACGATAGTGGATCCCGGCTTTATCCATTTTCGGCAGCTCGCGCTGGCCCAGCAGGTTTGCATAACGCTGCCAGTCCTTATGCAACGCCGCCCGATCGACATGCCGCGTTTCGCCGCCTTTATACTCACGTCCGGCCTGGTAAGTCTGCTCCCAGGCAGCACGATGCCAGCCGCGCTCCGCCACGGCCAGCGCGCGTGGGAAAATCATCCATTCCATCTGCTCGTCGGTACGTACGGTTTCGCTCCAGAGCTGGGCTGAAATCCCATACACGCCCGGCCAGGGCTTATCGGATTTAGCATCAAAGAAGTTACCGTCGCGATCCACCGATGTCTCTGCATTCTGCGGCATATTGTCCGGCGCAAAGCTGAACATTTTGCGCTCGTCGTTGAAGCGGGTGCCCCAGTAATAGCCTCTTTCCAGCGGATTGACCTCATAAGGGAAATCCATATAGAGATAGTCCGGGTTGGAGACGGTGACTTCATAGCCTTTGTTAGCCCAGTCGTTAACGGTGTCAAAGCCACCCCAGAAAAGCGTGTCCCAGAAATTAACGCCGATGCGCCTGGTCGCAAAGTCTTTAGCGCCCTTCGCATCCTTCAGGCCATCCTGCCACGCCTGCATCTTTTCAATACCGTGCGCGTTTACCCGCTCGCTGACCTTTTTGCCAAAATAGCTGGGCAGATGATCCATATCCGCGACCTTGCCCGATTTCACCAGTGCCTGACAAACCTGCGATTTCGCCCAGGGTTTATCTTCCTTGCTCAAATCGACCCTGCCCTTGCCTGCTTCGGGACTGGCCGCATCGGTATAGCCAACGCCCAGGCGGATGTTTTTCGCCTCGTCGCCGCCAAAGTGCCAGGTGGTTAACGGCGTGCCAGCCGCCTGATGCATCGCCTGGATTTCGCTAATCACCTTATCAACAAAACGCATGGAGGAATCCAGGCAGGGATTCAGATAGCTGGTGCGATCGTAAAACTGTACGGAGGTGGTGTTCGAAGTATCGGTTGGATCGACCAGGCGATACTCGTTTGCCTCTTTGGTCTTACCCTCTTTCATCAGCCGGTTGTAGCGGGCTTCCATAGAAATCACCGCCGCCCTGGCATGAGCAGGCATATCGATTTCCGGGATGACTTCGATGCCGCGCGCTTTGGCATAGCGCAGGATAGCAATGTAGTCGTCGCGGGTCAGATAGCCATTGCCCTGCGTGTCGGCGAAAGGCCCGGATCCCAGCTGCGGCAGCAGACAGCGCTGCTCCGTGAGATCGTGGCAGCGTCTGGCACCAATATCAGTCAGCTCCGGCAGGCCGGGGATCTCAATACGCCAGCCTTCATCATCGCTCAGATGAAAATGGAATTTATTGAGTTTAACCGCCGCCATCTGATCCAGCAGGCGCAGCACCGCCTCTTTGCTGTGGAAGTTACGGCCGATATCGAGAAAAATACCGCGATAGGCCATGCGGGGCACATCGGTGACGTCCAGGGTAGCGATCTTTTGTTCGCCGCTGGCCGGCAGCAGCGACAGGATGGACATCATGCCGTAGTAGATGCCCGCCTCGTCAAAACCTTCTACCTGCGCTTCCTGCGCGCGGACGCTCAGCCTGTAGGCGCCGGAAACCGCCTCGTTGCCCGTGAAAGCGGCGGGTGCAAGCCTGCTTTTAATCACGTAGCCCTGCCCATTTTCTGCCAGACCCAGCAGCGCAAAACGATCCCTTACCGCTTCTGCAGAATCGGCGTTAAGCCCGGTCAGCTCGAATTGCACGCCCCGGCTTAAATCGGCATCTTCTGCATGAAGGGTAGTATGCAGCGGCGTCGGCAGGATCTGTCCGCGCAGCGCTTCGCCAGCGAGCTGCGCCGTATCACTGTTTTTTTCAAAGCGGCTGACAGGCGTCATCAACACGTTACGATCGTCGGCCGTCCGCTTCCAGTAGTTATCCATTGGCGAGACAAACGAGGTCAGATCTTCCGTATCGGTGCTGGCAATGATTTTAGGCTGGGCGTTTTCAGAAGTAACGTACCAGCGCGGCATCACGTCCGTGATAAACAGCTGCCAGTATTCGTTAACAATGGGAATATCCACCGATTCACCGGCGGCGAAACCCTTGAATTTTTCGGTTGGCTCCAGCCGCGTCAGATCGCCTACCACGTGCACCATGCGGAACTGGTCGTTGTCCACCCGCAGCGTCTGACGAATATTGGGCAGCCAGATAACCCAGTCTTTACTGGTTAGCGCTTCGCCGGGGTTAGTTAAGGTAATCGTTGTCCGATTGCAGGAGGCCCAGTCGGCCCCCAGCGCGGCACAATCAACGCCGTGCAGCGCGGCATGGTTATCGTTAACGGTATACTTTACGCCAAACTGGCTGATTTGATCGACGACGCGTTGATCCGCAACGGCGCTGCCGCTGGCCATCGCCATCATCAGCGCTGTCGCCACCAGTGTTAATCTCACTTTTTTCATCTCTTTCCTCATCCGCTAGTTAAATTTTTTGCCGTTAGCGGAAAAGCGCTTATTCCCCGTCTGATGCGCTTTTGCCGCGGCCGGGTCTGGCAGCATGGGGCATCAGAACACGGTGAAAGGCGCGATCACGGTCAGCCTCACGTCCTTCTCATCCTGGAACATATTGCCGTAGCCGTTGCTGAAGCTCGGGATATCAGAGTGGTTTTTGTAACGGGTATAGTGCAGGTTGACCTGCGTATCTTTGGCGCGACCATGCTGTACCGTGTAGCGCAGATCCATATTCCAGGCGGATTCGCGGCGGCGCATGCTTTGATCGTAAATCGGATCCGTGGACGGACGGGCATCCCAGCCGTAAGCGTAAGAAGTACCTACCGCCCAGCCCGGCATTTGCCAGCCTTTCAGGTCATACATCACTCCTCCATACAGCGCCTTCTGCCCGTTGGCGTTAAAGTCGCTGCGGGAATCCCACCAGACGTCGTTACGTCCGTTGGAGGTCGCCCCTACCGGCGTCATGCGCGCCAGAAAAAAGCCCTGGTTGCCATGGGCTTTTACCATGGTGCCCTCAACGCGAAAATCGAACGGGCCGGTTTTGTAGTTCAGCGTCACGGCCTGGAGCCAGGCCAGGCCATCATAAACATTATTGATATTGTTTACGCCGCCCTGTTCCTTATTACGCGCGCCGTAAAATTGCCAGCTGGTATGCAGATCGTTGCCGGCAACAGGAAACGCCCACGACACTTTGCTAAAATACTGCTCCATATAATTTTCGGCCTGGCCCAGCGCCCCTTCCAGCACCAGTTTGTTTTTAAAATCGTACTTTATGCCGATGGAATGAAGATATTTTATTTCAGTTTTTAAATCGGGTTTACGAAAATTATACATTTTACGATACCAGGGCGCTTTATATTCATCCGTCCACATATAGGAGAGGGAAAGCGCGCCCGCATTGTCAAAATCATAAACCGAGCCGACTTCAAATCCGCGATAGGTGCCGGGTACAAACCCCCATTGCGGCGCGATTAATGTTTGTCCCTGCGGCTGAATATAACCGGCTCTTAACCAATAATTATCATGCTTCAGCTTAATAGCGGCTTTATAAAAGGAAGCACCGTCGGCGTCGCCATCAAATCTTTCGTCCCAGCGGCTTTTTGCGTTGCTGAAAGCAATTTCATTCGGCGCGGCAGGCCCGGTTCCCGCCAGCTGTAGCGAACCATTCACGCCCAGCTCTATACCAATAAAATCGGCCGCATAGCCTGAAGAGAAATCGAGGCTGCCGTTAAAAGTTGAATGGTGAAGATTTTCTGTGTACTGGCCATACTTATTATGAACCGGATCCATCTCTTTTCTGTCGCGTTGCCGCTGCCAGTAATAAATACCGCCCGTCAGCGTCGAGTCATCAATAAACCCGGCGGCGGAAGCAGCAGGAACATAAAAGTTTCCGGCAAGAGCAGATCCGCAGGCGACAGCCATCGCCAGCGCTTTTCGCGCTAAATTAACAGAGTGCATTGAGAAATCCTTCTCGAAAGAAATATAAACAATAAATAAATAATCGTAAAATATAAAAAATAACAAACAGCAATTAACCGACTGCGCGCTGATTATATTTACTGGTGAGGCAGCTGGCAATTAATAACGATTATTGTCGTTGTAAACTATGATGCAAAACAGGTTGTATTATATTTGTTTTTTAGCCGTTAAGCAGATTAATATATTATCCAAAAAAAAAGCAGCCTGAAGGCTGCTTTTTTATTAAATTATGACTTATTCACCGCTTTTAGCCCAGGTATCGCGCAGGCCTACCGTGCGGTTAAACACCAGATGGCTGCTGCTGGAGTAAACGCTGTCCGCGCAGAAATAGCCTTCACGCTCAAACTGGAACGGACTGGACGCTTCGGCAGCCTTCAGGCCAGGCTCGACAAAGCCCTGACGGATAACCAGCGAGTCCGGGTTGATCGTGGTCAGGAAATCCTCGGCGCCGCCAGGATTCGGCACGCTGAACAGACGATCGTAAAGACGAAACTCGGCCGGCAGCGCATGCTCGGCGGATACCCAATGGATAACGCCTTTCACCTTGCGGCCGTCAGCCGGATCTTTACTCAGCGTATCGACGTCGCAGGTGCAGAACAGGCAGGTGATGTTGCCTGCTTCATCTTTAGCCACGCGCTCGGCTTTGATAACGTAAGCGTTACGCAGCCGAACTTCTTTACCCAGCACAAGGCGCTTGTAGTGCTTATTGGCTTCCTCACGGAAATCCGCACGATCGATATAAATCTCACGGCTGAACGGCACTTCACGCGTTCCCATCTCCGGCTTGTTCGGATGGTTCGGCATGGTGATGATTTCTTCATAGTTGGCCGGCAGATTCTCGATCACCAGCTTAACCGGATCGAGAACGGCCATAGCACGCGGCGCGTTTTCATTGAGATCGTCGCGGATACAGGATTCCAGCGAGGCCATCTCAACAATGTTGTCCTGCTTGGTGATACCAATGCGACGGCAGAACTCGCGGATTGAGGCGGCCGAATAGCCGCGACGACGCAAACCGGAAACGGTCAGCATGCGCGGATCGTCCCAGCCTTCCACGATTTTTTCGGTTACCAGCAGGTTCAGCTTGCGCTTGGACATGATGGCGTATTCAAGATTCAGGCGCGAAAACTCGTACTGGCGCGGATGCGTCGGGATGGTGATATTGTCCAGCACCCAATCGTACAGGCGACGGTTGTCCTGGAATTCCAGCGTACAAAGCGAATGCGTAATGCCTTCCAGCGCGTCGGAAATGCAGTGGGTAAAGTCATACATCGGGTAGATGCACCACTTGTTGCCGGTCTGATGATGTTCGGCAAACTTGATGCGATAAAGCACCGGATCGCGCATGACGATAAAGTTAGAGGCCATATCGATTTTGGCACGCAGGCAGGCGCTGCCCTCGGCGAATTCGCCGTTGCGCATTTTCTCAAACAGCGCCAGGTTCTCTTCTACGCTGCGATCGCGGTACGGGCTGTTTTTACCCGGCGAGGTCAGGGTGCCGCGATACTCACGGATCTGCTCCGGCGACAGCTCGTCTACATAGGCCAGGCCTTTATTAATCAACTCAACGGCATAGTGATGCAGCTGGTCAAAATAGTCAGAGGAATAACGGACCTTGCCGCTCCATTCGAAGCCCAGCCACTGTACGTCACGCTTGATTGATTCGACATACTCCAGGTCTTCTTTGACCGGGTTAGTGTCGTCGAAACGCAAATTACACTCGCCCTGGTAATCCTGAGCGATGCCAAAGTTCAGGCAGATTGATTTGGCGTGACCAATGTGCAGATAGCCGTTCGGCTCCGGCGGGAAGCGAGTATGCACGCTGGTGTGCTTACCGTTCGCCAGATCTTCGTCGATGATCTGACGAATAAAGTTAGTTGGGCGGGCTTCAGCCTCACTCATCTTAATATCCTCTGGAATACTTTAGTGCGTGAAATAACGGAGTATGATCCACAAAGCCGTTCAGGGAAACAACCGTTTGTTAGCGTATCGCATAAAAAAGGGCGGGAATCGCTTCCCGCCCTCGTTTTTTTACCGCTGCCGTCAGCCGGTAATTTCGCAAAGTGGACTTTCGCCCGCAATGACGGTATCGCCCGCAACCAGCCTGATACCGCTAAAATCTTCAATATTGGTGACCACGACCGGACTGATCATCGATTTCGCATGGCTGTTAAGCCAGGCCAGATCCATCTCCAGAATTGGTTCACCCGCTTTAACCTGCGCGCCCTCTTCTACCAGCCGCGTAAAGCCCTTTCCTTCCAGCGCGACGGTGTCGATGCCCATATGCACCACCACTTCCAGGCCTTTTTCCGTTTCCAGACAGAAAGCATGGTTGGTGTTGAAGATTTTCAGGATGGTGCCGCTGGCAGGCGAAACCACCGTACTGCCGGTTGGCCTGATGGCTACGCCCTCGCCGACCGCCTTGCTGGCGAAAGCCTCATCCGGCACCTGCTCCAGCGCCACAACTTCTCCACTTACCGGCGCCAGCAGCGTTTCAAGCACGCCCTTTGCAGCAGCAGCCGGTGCAGGCGACGTGGTTGGCGCGACGGTCGCGGCGACGGTGCTGACCGCAACTGGCGCAACCGGCCCTTTGGCAATGATTTTTTTCATCGTCTCCGCCACGGATTCCGCTTTGGCACCGATAATAACCTGAATGGTTTGCTTGTTCAGCTTCACCACGCCCGAAGCGCCCAGACGCTTACAGGCCGCATCGTTTACCTGCGCGGCATCTTTTACGGAAAGACGCAGGCGGGTGATACAGGCATCAATAACGTTCAGGTTTTCCGACCCGCCGACGGCGGCAATATAGTGGCGGGAAAGCTGTTCCAGCCCCTCTTCCGTGTTGCTGTTAGCCTCTTCCTCCGGCTGCACGGTCGCATCCTCACGGCCCGGCGTTTTCAGATTCATCATGCGGATAACCGCGCTGAACAGCGCAAAGTAAACCACAAATGCGATAGCGCCCATCACCAGCAGCACCCAGACATTGCTGCTGGCCGCCGGCAGGTTATACATCAGCACATAGTCGATTGCGCCCGCAGAGAAAGAGAAACCGGCATGGATACCCAGCGCCGTCGCTATATAAAGGCTAATGCCCGTCAGGATGGCGTGGATCAGATAAAGCATCGGCGCCAGGAACATAAACAGGAATTCCAGCGGCTCCGTCACGCCGGTCAGGAAAGCGGTAACCGCCACCGAAAGCAGCATACCGCCAACCATAGGACGACGCGCTTTCGGCGCGGCCATATACATGGCCAGCGCAGCGCCGGGCAGGCCAAACATCATGATTGGGAAGAAGCCGGACATAAACATGCCCGCCGTGCCGTCGCCCGCATAGAAACGGTTGATATCGCCATGGAAAACGGCGCCAGCGGCGTTGGTGAAATCGCCAATCTGGAACCAGGCGATGGTATTCAGTACCTGATGTAAACCCGTTGGGATCAGCAGGCGGTTAACGAAACCGAAGACGCCTGCGCCAAACGCGCCAGCCGAGACAATCCACTCGCCGCCCGCATGAATGGCGTTTTGCACTGGCGGCCAGACGTAGCCAAACACAGCAGCCAGGATCAGACAGAAGAAGCCGGTTGCGATAGGAACGAAACGCTTGCCGCCGAAAAAGCTGAGAAAATCAGGCAGCTTGATATCCGCCCAGCGGTTATAGGTGGCGCCCGCTACCAGGCCAGTCACGATCCCCGCCAGCACGCCCATATTGATCGCCGGATTAATGGTGATCATCGCTTTGGTCAGAATAAAGTAGCCCACGGCGCCTGCCAGCGCGGCGGCGCCTGCGTTATCTTTAGACCATGTAGAAGCCACCCCGATAGCAAAGATTAATGCCAGATTGTCAAAAATCGCCCCGCCAGCCTGCGCGATAAACGGCATATTCAACAGATCGGGCTGACCAAAGCGCAACATCAGCGCCGCCACTGGTAATACGGCTATCGGTAGCTGTAAAGAGCGCCCCAGCCTTTGAAAGAACCCTAAAATATTCACTATTCCCCCTATGAGAGCCGCCAGGCGCCCGTTGTGCAGTTTTTATTGAGCGGACTGCTCTGAATGCCACCAATCATTAGTCGACGCAGTGTAAGGAAAAATTAATTCGCTGCGCAAATTAAAACCATAGCATTTGTGATATTTATCACCAAAGAAGCTATTTTAACGCGGTTGATGCTGGCGAACCCCGCCTACTTATTTTATGATGAAAAAAATGATCGTGGTGCTGTTTCGCGCCCGTTACTGATTATGCAGATTACGCTTACTACAGTGAAACCGGTGTAAAATATTTCCTTAAATTGCTTATAACGAGGTAAAAAAATGAGATTGATCCCTCTTACGACGCCAAACCAGGTCGGTAAATGGGCCGCCCGCCATATTGTAAACCGTATCAACGCGTTTCAACCCACCGCAGAGCGTCCGTTTGTGCTGGGTTTACCCACGGGCGGCACGCCGCTGGAAGCCTATCGTCATCTCATTGAAATGCATAAAGCGGGCCAGGTCAGCTTTAAACACGTCGTTACGTTCAATATGGACGAATATGTCGGCCTGCCGAAAGAGCATCCGGAAAGCTATCACAGCTTTATGTACCGCAACTTTTTCAATCACGTTGATATTCAAAGTGAAAATATCAATCTTCTTAATGGCAACGCGCCTGATATTGACGCAGAATGTCGCCAGTATGAAGAGAAAATCCGCGCTTACGGTAAAATTCACCTGTTTATGGGCGGCGTAGGTAATGACGGGCATATCGCTTTTAATGAACCCGCTTCATCGCTGGCTTCCCGTACCCGTATCAAGACGCTGACGCACGATACGCGCCTGGCGAATTCCCGCTTTTTTGACGGCGACGTCAGCCAGGTACCGAAATATGCGCTGACCGTTGGCGTGGGCACGCTGCTGGACGCGGAGGAAGTGATGATTCTGGTGACGGGACACCTGAAAGCGCAGGCGCTGCAGGCAGCCGTCGAAGGCAACGTTAATCATATGTGGACCATCAGCTGCCTGCAGCTGCATGCCAAATCGATCGTGGTTTGCGACGAGCCCGCGACGATGGAACTGAAAGTGAAAACGGTTAAATATTTCCGCGAAATGGAAGCGGAAAATATGGAAAATCTGTAACTCATCTGCACAAGGCTATCGGCGCTGGCCGGGAGAAAATTATGTATGCTTTAACCCATGGCCGTATCTTTACCGGCTACGAAGTACTGGATAATCACGCCGTCGTCATCGCCAACGGCCTGATTGACCGTGTCTGCAGGCTGGAAGAGCTGCCTGCGGATATCACCCGGCGTGATGTAAACGGCGCGCTGATTGCTCCCGGCTTTATCGATTTGCAGCTTAACGGCTGCGGCGGCGTGCAGTTTAATGATGATATCGCCGCTATCAGCGTTGAAACGCTGGCGATTATGCAAAAAGCTAACGAGAAGTCGGGCTGTACCAGCTTCCTGCCGACGCTAATCACCAGCAGCGACGAGCTGATGAAACGCGCGGTGGAAGTGATGCGCGCTTACCTGGCGCAAAACGCTAACCAGGCGCTCGGCCTGCATCTGGAAGGCCCCTGGCTGAATCCACTCAAAAAAGGCACGCATAATCCGGCGCTGATCCGTCCCCCGGAAAAAGCGATGGTCGATTATCTGTGTGAAAACAGCGATGTGATTGCCAAAATCACCCTGGCACCGGAACAGGTTGATTCTGCCGTGATCCGCCAGCTGCATCAGGCCGGTATCGTGGTTTCCGCTGGTCATTCCTATGCCACCAGCGAAGAGGCGCGCCAGGGTATTGCCGCCGGCATCAGTTTCGCCACCCATCTGTATAATGCTATGCCGCCGTTGACCGGCCGTGAGCCAGGCTTAATCGGTACGCTTTTTGACTCGCCCAACGTCTACTGCGGCATCATCGCCGACGGTTTACACGTCAACTACGTTAATATTCGTAATGCAAAACGCCTCAAAGGCGACAGGCTAATCCTGGTCACCGATGCCACCGCGCCGGCGGGCGCGCAGATTGACCAGTTCATTTTTGCAGGAAAAACAATATACTATCGGGATGGACTCTGCGTTGACGAAAACGGCACGCTCAGCGGCTCTGCGCTGACCATGATTGAAGCTGTCGCGAACAGCGTCGAACATGTCGGCATTGCGCTGGATGAGGCGATCAGGATGGCAACGCTGTACCCAGCCCGCGCTATGGGTGTGGAGGATAAGTTAGGTTCCGTCGAAGCCGGAAAAGTCGCGAACCTGACGGTGTTCACCCGTGACTATCAAATAATCCAGACTGTCGTTAATGGTGACGAAGTCTTAAGCGAGTAGAAACTGAATGACCACTGGCGGCCAGGCTCAAATAGGAAATGTCGATCTTGTTAAGCAACTCAATAGCGCGGCCGTTTACCGGCTTATCGATCGGCAAGGCCCTATATCGCGCATTCAGATTGCCGAACATAGCCAGCTAGCGCCCGCCAGCGTCACCAAAATCACTCGCCAGATGATAGAGCGCGGCCTGATCAAAGAAGTGGATCAGCAGGCCTCTACCGGCGGCCGCCGCGCTATCTCTATCGTCACCGAAACCCGCGGCTTCAATACTATCGGCATCCGTCTGGGCCGCAATGACGCCACGCTTACCCTGTTCGATCTGAGTGGAAAAGTGCTGGCGCAGGAGGACTACGCGCTGCCGGAACGCACCCAGGAAACGCTGGAACATGCGCTGTTCAACGCTATCGCCAGTTTCTGCGAGCAGTATCAGCGCAAGCTGCGCGAGCTGATCGCCATCGCCGTTATCCTCCCAGGTCTGGTCGATCCTAATAACGGCGTTATCCGCTATATGCCACATATCGCGGTTCATCACTGGCCGCTGGTCGCCAATCTGCAAAAGCGTTTCAACGTCACCAGCTTTGTAGGTCACGATATCCGAAGCCTGGCGCTTGCCGAGCACTATTTTGGTGCGTCTCGCGACTGTGCTGACTCGATTCTGGTGCGAGTCCATCGCGGTACAGGCGCAGGCATCATCACCAATGGTCATATCTTTTTAGGCAGTAACGGCAACGTGGGCGAACTGGGCCATATCCAGGTCGATCCTTTGGGCGAGCGCTGCCACTGCGGCAATTTCGGCTGTCTGGAAACCCTGGCGGCCAACAGCGCGATAGAAAATCGCGTCCGTCATCTGCTTACCCAGGGTTATCCGAGCACGCTGACGCTGGATGACTGTGTGATGCCGAAAATTTGCAAGGCCGCCAACCGCGGCGACGCGCTGGCAGCCGAAGTGATAGAATCCGTCGGACGCCACTTAGGCAAGGCGATCGCTATCGCCATTAATCTGTTCAACCCGCAAAAAGTGGTGATTGCGGGCGAGATCACTGAAGCAGATAAAATCCTGCTGCCCGCTATTGAAGGCTGTATCAACACTCAGGCGCTGAAAGCTTTCCGCCAGAATTTACCGGTGGTGCGTTCTGAGCTCGATCATCGTTCTGCCATAGGCGCTTTCGCGCTGGCAAAGCGTGCCATGCTTAACGGCATCCTGTTACAACATTTAATGGAAAGTTGATGAGCGCTCTAACCCTGAACGACAGCGAAAAAATAGCTATCAAAAACGTCATCTGCGATATCGACGGCGTTTTGATGCACGATAATACCGCCGTACCCGGCGCTAACGATTTCCTGCAGCGCATCCTGGCTAAAGGGATGCCGCTGGTGGTGCTGACCAACTACCCTTCGCAAACCGCGCTGGATCTGGCTAACCGCTTCTCTTCGGCGGGCATCGATCTGCCGGAAAGCGTATTTTATACCTCAGCGATGGCTACCGCCGATTTTTTACGCCGTCAGGAAGGCAAGAAAGCCTATGTGGTTGGCGAAGGGGCGCTGGTGCATGAGCTGTATAAAGCCGGTTTTACCATTACCGACATCAATCCCGATTTTGTTATCGTGGGCGAAACGCGCTCGTTTAACTGGGATATGATGCATAAGGCCGCCTATTTCGTGGCGAACGGCGCGCGCTTTATCGCAACTAACCCCGATACGCACGCCCGTGGCTTTGTACCGGCGTGTGGCGCGCTGTGCGCGGGTATTGAAAAAATATCCGGCCGGACGCCTTTTTACGTGGGTAAACCCAGCCCGTGGATTATGCGCGCGGCGCTGAACAAGATGCAGGCGCACTCCGAAGAGACGGTGATCGTCGGCGATAATCTGCGTACCGATATTCTGGCTGGTTTCCAGGCCGGTCTGGAAACTATTCTGGTGCTGTCCGGTGTTTCCACCCTGAGCGATATTGACGCCATGCCTTTCCGACCCAGCTGGGTATTCCCGTCGGTCGCGGACATCGACATTCTCTGAATCGCCAGCCCGGCCAACGCGCCGGGCTTTTTTATCCGCCTCGCCTGCCTGTTTTTTGACCGCTTTTTGATGTTTATTATCGATTCCGCAAAAAATAACGCCATATATTGCATAATCATCAAACTTAAGCGCGATGCAACAGGCCATTTATCAGAAAACAGCTAAAAGGCTTGCACACTCTCTCAATCTGGCGCATTTTCTTATCTATCGGGCGAAGAAGTCGCCGTTAACTATACCTTTTTTCATCAATATCACCGTTGCGGTTTGTCGTTAGGGAGTTAGCTATGTGTTCTATTTTTGGCGTGTTGGATCTCAAAAGCGATCCGGTTGAACTGCGTAAGAAAGCGCTGGAGCTTTCTCGTCTTATGCGTCATCGCGGCCCGGACTGGTCAGGCGTTTATGCAGGTGACAACGCGATTCTGGCCCACGAGCGTCTCTCTATTGTGGACGTCAACAACGGCGCGCAGCCTCTCTACAACGCAGCCCACACCCACGTGCTGGCGGTAAACGGTGAGATCTATAACCATCAGGCGCTGCGTGCAGAGCTGAGTGACCGCTACGAGTTTCAGACCGAATCGGATTGTGAAGTTATTCTTGCGCTTTATCAGGAAAAAGGCGTCGATTTTCTGGACGACCTGCAGGGCATGTTCGCCTTTATCCTCTATGACAGCGTAAAAAACACTTACCTGGTTGGCCGCGATCATATCGGCATCATTCCGCTGTATATGGGTAACGATGAACACGGCAACCTCTTTGTCGCTTCAGAAATGAAGGCGCTGGTGCCGGTCTGTAAATCAATTAAAGAATTCCCACCGGGAAGCTACCTTTCCAGCACCGATGGCGAGATCCGCCGCTACTGGCAGCGCGACTGGTTCAGCTATGAGGCGGTAGAGCACAACAAAACTGACGCGACGGCGCTGAAAGATGCGCTGGAAGAGGCTGTGAAAAGCCATCTGATGTCCGATGTGCCTTATGGCGTGCTGCTTTCCGGCGGCCTGGACTCCTCTATTATTTCCGCCGTGACCAAAAAATTCGCGGCCAAGCGTATCGAAGATCAGGACAAGAGCGAAGCATGGTGGCCACAGCTGCACTCCTTCGCGGTAGGTCTGGAAGGATCGCCGGATCTGAAAGCGGCGAAATCCGTCGCCGACCATCTGGGCACGGTGCACCACGAGATCCACTTTACCGTGCAGGAAGGCCTGGATGCGATCCGCGACGTTATCTATCACATCGAAACTTATGATGTGACTACTATTCGCGCCTCCACGCCGATGTATCTGATGTCGCGTAAAATTAAAGCGATGGGCATTAAGATGGTGCTGTCCGGCGAAGGCGCCGATGAAGTCTTTGGCGGCTATCTTTATTTCCATAAGGCCCCCAACGCTAAAGAGTTTCACGAAGAGAACGTGCGTAAGCTGCTGGCGCTGCATATGTTCGACTGCGCTCGCGCCAACAAGGCGATGTCGGCCTGGGGCGTGGAGGCACGCGTGCCTTTCCTGGATAAAAAATTCCTCGACGTGGCGATGCGCATCAACCCGGCGGACAAAATGTGCGGCACCAACGGCAAAATGGAAAAGCATATCCTGCGTGAATGCTTCTCTTCTTATCTGCCGGAAAGCGTGGCGTGGCGTCAAAAAGAGCAGTTCTCCGACGGCGTAGGCTACAGCTGGATTGATACGCTGAAAGAAGTCGCGGCGAAACAGGTCAGCGACCAGCAACTGCAAACGGCGCATTTCCGCTTTCCGTACAACACGCCGACCTCAAAAGAAGGCTATCTGTATCGGGAAATTTTTGAAGAGCTGTTTCCGGTTCCCAGCGCGGCTGAATGCGTGCCGGGCGGTCCATCCGTCGCCTGTTCTTCGGCAAAAGCGATTGAATGGGACGAAGCGTTCAAAACCATGGACGATCCTTCCGGTCGTGCGGTAGGCGTTCATCAGTCCGCCTATAAATAACTTACGGCTTTTATTCACAAATCGGGCCGCCAGCGGCCCGTAATTGTTTAAAAAAACGCTGGCTTTGCTGAATTAGTCGCCATACTGGTTATAAGCCAGACAAACGAATCATTTCAGCGAAAAAACGGGAAAAAACTTGTTGACGCTTTCAGGCCAACTTAGCATAATGCGCCCCGCAACGCCGATGAAGGTAACGCGAAAAAAGATGGCTACTTAGCTCAGCTGGTTAGAGCACAGCACTCATAATGCTGGGGTCACAGGTTCGATTCCCGTAGTAGCCACCATCTTTTTTTTAGCGGGAGTGGCGAAATTGGTAGACGCACCAGATTTAGGTTCTGGCGCCGCAAGGTGTGCGAGTTCAAGTCTCGCCTCCCGCACCATTTCGAAGCATTGCACGGATGGGGTATCGCCAAGCGGTAAGGCACCGGTTTTTGATACCGGCATTCCCTGGTTCGAATCCAGGTACCCCAGCCAGTTTGTTCTGATGGTTTTGTGACTTGTGTACGGACATTGGGATATCGCCAAGCGGTAAGGCACCGGTTTTTGATACCGGCATTCCCTGGTTCGAATCCAGGTATCCCAGCCAGTCAGAATGTAGTATAGTTGTAACGCAGTAAAATTAGGCTACTTAGCTCAGCTGGTTAGAGCACAGCACTCATAATGCTGGGGTCACAGGTTCGATTCCCGTAGTAGCCACCAATTTTATTGGGGTGTCGCCAAGCGGTAAGGCACTGGTTTCTGATACCAGCATTCCGGGGTTCGAATCCCTGCACCCCAGCCATAAAAAAGACGATCTGCCCAAGCGGATCGCACCCAAAAAATTGGGGTGTCGCCAAGCGGTAAGGCACTGGTTTCTGATACCAGCATTCCGGGGTTCGAATCCCTGCACCCCAGCCA
>NZ_JBGCUC010000025.1:0-54124 GCF_043420595.1 Erwinia plantamica | reverse complement strand
CAGGTCGATCCGCGCAAGGCAGCCGTTGAGGCCGCAATTGCCCGCGCCAAAGCGAAGAAAGCGGCGGCCGCGAAAGCAGCCGCTGCGGACGATATCGAGCAGAGAGTCGAAGAGCACCAGGCGGCCACAACGGCGGAACAGGTCGCGCAGGCGACGACTATCCCTTCGTCAGAACATGACGATCCCCGCAAAGCGGCAGTGGCGGCGGCCATCGCTCGCGTTAAAGCGCGTAAGGCGCAGCATTCTACGCAAGAGGATTAAATGGCTTTTCGCATCGCTAGTTCGCCTTACACCCATAATCGCCGCAGCACCAGCACCATTATGCTGCTGGTGCTGGTGGCTACCCTGCCCGGCATCGCGGCTCAGTGCTGGTTTTTCGGCTGGGGCACCCTCATTCAAATCGCGATTGCCGCGGCGGCGGGCATCGGTGCCGAAGCCGCCATCCTTAAGCTGCGCAAGCAGCCGTTAGGCAAAACGCTGGGCGATAATTCCGCACTGCTGACCGCGCTGCTGCTGGCGATCAGTATTCCGCCGCTGGCGCCGTGGTGGGTGATAATTATCGGCACCCTCTTCGCCGTGGTGATCTCCAAACAGCTGTATGGCGGCCTGGGACAGAATCCTTTCAACCCCGCCATGGTGGGCTATGTGGTGCTGCTGATCTCCTTTCCGGTGCAGATGACCAGCTGGCTACCGCCGGACGCTTTGCAGTCGGTCACGCCCACCTTCTGGGACACGCTGCAGATGATTTTTCACGGGTCGACGCTTGATGGCCACACTATGCAGCAGCTGCAAATCGGCGTAGACGGCGTCAGCCAGGCGACGCCGCTGGATACCTTTAAAACCGGCCTGCGCGCCGGGCACAGCGCGGAGCAGCTGCATGCCCTGCCCATTTACAGCGGCGTTATTGCCGGCCTGGGCTGGCAGTGGGTAAATATCGGCTATCTGGTCGGCGGTCTGTTTCTGCTGCTCACCAACAGCATTCGCTGGCATATCCCGGCCAGTATGCTGCTGTCGCTGGCGCTCTTCTCCACCCTCGGCTGGTTCTTTTCGCCCGAAAGCCTGGTATCGCCTGCGATCCACCTTTTCTCAGGTGCAACCATGCTCGGCGCCTTTTTTATCGCCACCGACCCGGTCACGGCCTCGACCACCAATAAAGGCCGCCTGCTTTACGGCGTGCTGATTGGCCTGCTGGTGTGGCTTATCCGCAGCTTTGGCGGCTATCCTGACGGCGTGGCGTTTGCCGTGCTGCTGGCGAATATCACCGTGCCGCTGATCGACTATTACACGCAGCCGCGCGTTTACGGCCATCGTAAGGAAAAGTAATGCTGGATGCGATTCGTAAAAATGGCGTGACGCTGGCGCTGTTCGCCGCCGTCACTACCGGTCTGACCGCAGTGATCAACAGCGTGACCAAACCGACTATTGACCACCAGACCACGCTACAGCAAAAAAGCCTGCTGGATCAGGTGGTGCCGCCGGAGCTGTATAATAATCCGATTCAGCAGGAGTGTTACAGCGTCACTAATCCGGCGCTGGGCAGCGGTGTACACCGCCTGTACCTGGCGCGCAAAGATGACCGGCCGGTGGCGGCAGCGGTTGAGACTACCGCGCCCGACGGTTATTCTGGTGCCATTCAGATGCTGGTCGGCGCGGACTTCAACGGAAAAGTACTGGGCGTGCGCGTGGTGGAACACCATGAAACGCCGGGCCTGGGGGATAAAATAGAGCTGCGCATCTCCAACTGGATTGAAAGCTTCAGCGGCGTCAGGCTGAGCGGTAAAGATGATAAGCATTTTGCGGTGAAAAAAGACGGCGGCGATTTCGATCAGTTTACCGGCGCCACCATCACACCGCGCGCGGTAGTGAATGCGACAAAACGCACTACGCTATTTGTTGAAACGTTGCCGGGGCAGCTTGCCTCGCTGCCAACCTGTGGAGACTCCAATGAGTGAAGCCAAAACCCTGCTGATCGGCGGGCTGTGGAAAAATAACTCGGCGCTGGTTCAGCTGCTGGGCCTGTGTCCGCTGCTGGCGGTCACCTCTACCGCCACCAATGCGCTGGGCCTCGGCCTGGCCACCACGCTGGTGCTGACCTGCACCAACAGCGCGATTTCCGCCTCGCGCCGCTGGGTGCCGTCCGATATCCGTATTCCGATTTACGTGATGATTATCGCTGCCGTGGTGAGCTGCGTGCAGATGCTGATCAACGCCTATGCCTACGGGCTTTATCAGTCGTTAGGCATCTTTATCCCGCTGATCGTCACCAACTGTATCGTGGTGGGCCGCGCCGAAGCGGTCGCCTCGCGCAGCAGCGTGCCGCTGGCCGCGCTGGACGGCATGGCCATTGGCCTGGGCGCCACCAGCGTGATGTTCGTGCTGGGCTCGCTGCGTGAAATCATCGGTAACGGCACCATTTTCAACGGCGCCGATCAGCTGCTTGGCCCGTGGGCGAAAGTGCTGCGCGTGCAGGTTGTGCATTTTGATTCGCCAATGCTGCTGGCGATGCTGCCGCCGGGCGCGTTTATCGGCCTGGGGATGCTGCTGGCCGCGAAATACCTGATTGATAACAAGATGAAGGCCCGTGCGGCCCGCAGGGCGGCAGAAGCCAGCCTGCCGAAAGGAGCACCGAGCACGCTGTGAACAAGGATAAACGTCAGCAAATTTTAGTGCGGCTGCGTGATAACAATCCGCATCCCACTACGGAACTGGTTTTCACTACGCCTTTTGAACTGCTGATCGCCGTGCTGCTCTCGGCGCAGGCCACCGACGTCAGCGTTAACAAGGCGACCGCAAAGCTCTATCCGGTTGCCAATACGCCCGCCGCCATGCTGGAGCTGGGCGTCGACGGCGTCAAAGCCTATATCAAGACCATCGGCCTGTTTAACAGCAAGGCGGAGAACGTCATTAAAACCTGCCGTATTTTGCTGGAGCAGCACGGCGGCGAAGTGCCGGAAAGCCGCGAGGCGCTGGAAGCGCTGCCGGGCGTGGGCCGCAAAACGGCGAACGTGGTGCTGAATACCGCTTTCGGCTGGCCGACCATTGCCGTGGATACCCATATCTTTCGCGTCTGCAACCGCACGAAATTCGCGCCGGGGAAGAACGTTGAGCAGGTAGAAGAAAAGCTGCTAAAAGTGGTGCCAAAAGAGTTCAAAGTAGACTGTCACCACTGGCTGATCCTGCACGGCCGCTACACCTGCATTGCCCGCAAACCGCGCTGCGGCTCCTGCCTGATTGAGGATCTTTGCGAGTACGGCGAGAAAACCGATATCTGATCCTTTTGCCGGATAAAATACCCGGCAATTTACTGAGATTAAGGAGAAAAAGGTATGCTGTTTAAAGTGGAAATGACCATTGCTATCCCCGACTCGCTGCCGGCCGAGCGCGTTACGGAAATCAAAGCGCAGGAAAAAGCCTATGCGCAACAGCTGCAGCGCTCCGGTAAATGGCGTCACGTCTGGCGCGTGGCCGGCCAGTTCAAAAACGTCAGCATTTTCGATGTGGAAAGCCATGACGAGCTGCACGAGCTGCTTACCGGCCTGCCGCTCTACCCTTATATGACCATGGCTATTGAGCCGCTGTGCCGCCATCCGTCCTCCATTCGGGATGACGACAGCTAATCATCCCGCGTCGTCAGGGAAGACGACCGCCAACGCCCCGCTCATAATCCCCTGGCGCCTGTCAGCCAGCACGACCGCAAACGTCCTACATAACCAGGCATCAGCATTCTGCTGCCAGACGAATAAGACGACCGCCAACGACGTGATTTCGTCTCCGGCCATCTTCTTGCCGCCTGCTTTAGCGCTTCTCCTCGTTTGCCCAATTTCCGCTCTCTGACGGTTGGGCAGTTGTTATTATCGCTAAAGCGGTTTAGCTTTAAGCTTACATTCACAGGAGGCGTAATGAACAGAGTCTGGGTTTTAGGCGATGCGGTAGTCGATCTGCTGCCGGAGGAAAATAATCATTTGCAACAGTGCCCTGGCGGCGCGCCCGCCAACGTGGCGGTAGGCGTGGCTCGTCTGGGCGGCGACAGCGGCTTTATCGGCCGCGTAGGCGACGATCCCTTTGGCGCATTTTTGCAGGACGTCCTGCGTCAGGAAAAGGTTAACACGGATTTTATGCGCCAGCTGCCGCAACAGCGTACCTCTACCGTGGTGGTGGGTCTGGATAATCAGGGCGAACGAACCTTCACTTTTATGGTGCGCCCGGCGGCCGATCTTTTCTTAACGCCGGACGACCTGCCCGATTTTGCGGCAGGCCAGGCGCTACACTTCTGCTCAATAGCCCTCAGCGCCGAACCGTCACGCAGCGCGGTGTTCGCCGCCGTTGAGCGTATTCACGCCGCCGGAGGCTGGGTCAGCTTCGATCCCAATCTGCGAGAAGATTTCTGGCACGACCATCAGGAAATGTGTCAGGTGGTCGAGCGGGCTTTCGTGCTGGCGGATGTGGTTAAACTGTCGCTGGATGAGCTACAGCTGCTGACCGGCGAGCAGGAAACCGAGGCCGCGCTGGCCTTGTTCACCGCCCGCTTCCGTCCCGCCCTGCTGCTGATTACCCTGGGCGAAGAAGGCGTTATCGTCTGGCATGAAGGCGAACAGCGTCGGTTTAGCGCCTCGAAGGTGCAGCCTGTTGATACCACGGGCGCAGGCGACGCTTTTGTTGCAGGTTTGCTGGCAGGACTGATGCGCGAAGCGGATCCTTTACGCCCTCGCGATCTTGAGGCGGCCGTCGGGCTGGCTCAGCAGTGCGGCGCGCTGGCCACCACCGCTAAAGGGGCAATGACCGCGCTGCCCTATGCGAGCCAGCTGCAAAATGCCAGGCCCGTCACAATAACGAAATCGTAACAACAAAATCCTTTGTCACGCTGGTCGCTGTTCTCTACTCTCCTTATCGAACCGGTTTAGCTAAACGGTAAATTCTCTGGAGAATGGCGGATGTTAAAAATAAACCCTGTTGCGCTGGCGGTCACGGCAGCGCTGTTTCTTCCTCAAACAAGCCAGGCCGACAGCGATCTCAGCGCCGTTGAACGACGCCTTAACCAGCTGGAGGCGAGGCTGCAAAAAGCGGAGCGGCGTGCCGATGAGGCTGAACGCCGCGCCCGCCTGGCCGAACAGCGTCTGGCGCAGACCGCTCCGGCAGCCGCCATTCCCGCGACGGCATCCGATGCGCACACGCCTCAGACCCCACCCGCTATTCGTCAAGGCTCGGCGCAGGCGCCTGCCGTCGTAGCTGGCCCGCAGCCGCCGGTTGCGCCGTCGCCTGCCGACCAGCCGCAGGCGGTCAGACCGGCGGAGAAAACGCTGGCGGACGGTTTCGAGTTTCATGCCTATGCCCGCTCAGGCCTGATTATGAACGATTCAGCTTCTTCGACCAAAAGCGGCCCTTACCTGACGCCAGCAGGCGAAACCGGCGGCGCGGTCGGCCGTCTGGGCAACGAAAACAACACCTATGTTGAAATTAACATGGAGCACAAAACGCAGCTGGCTAACGGCGCGACCACCCGCTTTAAGGTCATGCTGGCGGACGGCCAGAGCGACTATAACGACTGGACGGCGGACAGCAGCGATCTCAATATCCGCCAGGCCTTTGTTGAACTGGGCAGCCTGCCGACCTTTAAAGGCATGTTTGCTGACAGCACGCTGTGGGCCGGGAAACGCTTCGATCGCGACAATTTCGATATTCACTGGCTGGATTCTGACGTGGTGTTTCTGGCCGGAACGGGCGGCGGGATTTATGACGTGCGCTGGGCGGACGGCGTGAAAAGCAACCTTTCCGTCTACGGCCGCAACTTTGGCGATATCGAAACTATCGATAACACCATTCAGAACTACATTGTGACCGCCAACACTTTCAGCGGGCCGCTGCAGTTTATGCTCAGCGGCCTGCGCGCCAAAGATAACGATGAGCGCGTCAACACCGCCGTGCGTAGCGATAACGCAGGCGACAGCGGCGTTCACGCCATGCTCGCCTGGCACGGCGACAGCTTTTACGGCCTGCGCGACGGCCAGTCGAAAACGGCGCTGCTTTACGGGCACGGCTTAGGCGCCGAGGTAAAAGGCATCGGCTCCGACGGCAACCTGACCGACAGCGCCAGCACCTGGCGTCTGGCCTCTTACGGCATGACCCCGCTAAACCAAACCTGGAGCCTGGCCCCGGCCCTGCTCGCGCAGCAGAGCAAAGATCGCTACGTTGCCGGCGACAGCTACCGCTGGGTGACCGCTAACGCCCGCCTGCTTCAGAGCATCAACGAAAACTTTATGCTGGCTTACGAGGGCAGCTATCAGTACATGGATCTCGATCCTCAGGGATTCAAAAGCCGTCAGAACGTCAGCGGCGGCTTCTACAAGCTGACTTTTGCGCCCACCTTTAAGCCTGGCGATATCGGCAACTTCCTCAGCCGTCCGGAAATTCGCTTCTTTGCCAGCTGGATGGACTGGGATAACGCGTTAGATCGCTACGCCAGCGACGACGCTTTTGGTACCAGCGGCTTTACCGCCGGCGGTGAATGGAACTTCGGCGTCCAGATGGAAACCTGGTTCTGATCGACCACTTTCAGGGGAAACACATGAATTTTGAACAGATTGCCCGCCAGCTGCTGCCGCTGCTCGGCGGCCGGGAAAACATCGCTTCTGCCGCCCACTGCGCCACCCGCTTAAGGCTGGTGCTGGTAGACGACAGCCTGGCGGATAAAAAAGCGATCGGCGAGCTGGAAGGCGTAAAAGGCTGCTTCCAGAACGCCGGACAGATGCAGGTGATTTTCGGCAGCGGCATTGTGAATAAGGTGCACGCCGCCTTTATCCAGACCGCCGGGATTGGCGAATCAAGCAAAAGCGAGGCGGCTTCCGTCGCGGCCCGCAAGCTCAATCCCGCCCAGCGCATCGCGCGGCTGCTTTCCAATATTTTTGTGCCGATTATCCCGGCCATCGTCGCCTCCGGCGTGCTGATGGGCCTGCTCGGCATGATGAAAACCTACGGCTGGGTCGATGCAGGCAGCGCGCTGTTCATTATGCTGGATATGTTCAGCTCCGCCGCGTTTATTATTTTGCCGATCCTGATTGGCTTTACCGCCGCCCGCGAATTCGGCGGCAACCCTTACCTGGGCGCGACGCTCGGCGGCATCCTCACCCATCCGGCGCTGACCAACGCCTGGGGCGTGGCGGGCGGCGTACAGACCATGAACTTCTTTGGCCTGGATATCGCGATGGTCGGTTATCAGGGCACGGTGTTCCCGGTGCTGCTGGCGGTATGGTTTATGAGCCTGGTTGAGAAGCGGCTGCGGAAAATCATTCCCAACGCGCTGGATATTATCCTGACGCCGTTTTTAACGGTAATTATCGCCGGTTTCGTCGCCATGCTGGTGATTGGCCCGGCAGGCCGCGCGCTGGGCGACGGCATTTCGCTGGTGCTGAGCACGCTGATCGCCCACGCGGGCTGGCTGGCCGGGCTGCTGTTCGGCGGGCTTTACTCAGTGATTGTTATTTCCGGCGTGCATCACAGCTTCCACGCTATCGAAGCGGGCCTGTTGGGCAATCCCGCCATCGGCGTCAACTTTTTGCTGCCGATCTGGTCGATGGCTAACATCGCGCAGGCGGGTGCCTGTCTGGCCGTTTGGTTTAAAACCCGCGACGTGAAGATCCGCAGCATCGTGCTTCCCTCCGCGCTCTCCGGGCTGTTAGGCATTACGGAAGCGGCTATTTTTGGCGTGAACCTGCGCTTTATGAAGCCCTTTATCGCCGGGATCGTCGGCGGCGCGGTCGGCGGCGCTTTTGTGGTGCTGATGCACGTGGGCATGACCGCCGTCGGCCTGACCGCGCTGCCTGGCATGGCTATCGTGCAGGCCAGCTCGCTGGTTTCTTATATCATCGGCATGGCGCTGGCCTTCGGCACCGCTTTTATTCTTTCCCTGCTGCTGAAATACAACGTTGAGGACAAAGCATGAGCGAAGCACAGCTGATCAATCGCGCGCTTAAGGCGGTGATGAACAGGAACGCCAGCGAAGATCCGCATCGTCCCGCCTGGCACCTTTCGCCGCAGACCGGCCTGATGAACGATCCCAACGGCTTTATTCAGTTTCAGGGTGAATGGCATCTTTTTTATCAGTGGAATCCGCTGGCCTGCGCGCACGGCGCCAAATATTGGGGCCACTGGCGCTCGGCTAACCTGCTGGACTGGCAGCATGAGCCGCTGGCGCTGGTCCCGGCCGAAACGTATGAAAGCCACGGCTGCTATTCCGGTTCGGCTGTCGATCACGACGGCACGCTGACCCTGTTTTATACCGGCAACGTGAAATTTTCCGGGGGCCGCACCGCCTGGCAGTGCATGGCAACGGTGAACGATGCGGGCGATGTGACCAAAACCGGCCCGGTTATCGGGCTGCCGCCGGGCTACACCGGCCACGTGCGCGACCCGAAAGTCTGGCACCATCAGGATAGCTGGTATATGGTGCTCGGCGCGCAGGATTTGAAAGAACAAGGGAAAGTGCTGCTTTATCGCAGCGAATCGCTGCATGAATGGACGCTGCTGGGTGAAATTGCCGGATCGCAGCTTAATGGCCTGGGCGACTTTGGCTATATGTGGGAATGCCCTGACCTGTTCGCGCTGGGCGATCGCGATGTGCTGCTGGTTTGCCCGCAGGGCCTGCCCGCGCAGCAGAGAAAATGGCTCAACGCCCACCAGAGCGGCTATTTTATCGGCAGGCTGGATTACGCGGCGGCCCGCTTCCCGCACGGCGAGTTCTGCGAGCTGGACCACGGCTTTGAATTTTATGCGCCGCAAACCACGCTCAGCGATGACGGGCGCAGAGTGCTTATCGGCTGGATGGGCGTGCCGGACGCCGAAGAACTGTTGCAGCCGACCGTAGCCCGCGGCTGGATACATATTATGACCTGCCCGCGCGAGCTGACGCTGGAGCAGGATCGGCTGATGCAGCGTCCGGCGCGCGAGTTACAGCAGCTGCGCCAGCAGCGGTCGCGCTATCAGCAGCGGGCCGCCTCTTTGCCGACGCTGCCGGTTGAACGCGCCGAGCTGGTTATTGGTTCGAGGGGTAGCTGGTCGGCCTGCTTCGGCGAGGCGCTGACGCTGGTTTGCAACGAGGACGGCCTGACGCTGAGCCGCCGCAATCTGCGCAGCGGCGAGACAGAACATCGCTACTGGACGGGCGCGGTTTCTCACCTGCAAATTCTCTGCGATCGCTCCAGCATTGAGATTTTTATCAACGACGGCGAAGGTGTGATGTCGGCGCGCTATTTCCCGAATGCCGTGCCGGAAGTGGTGTGGCAAGGCGAAGCCAGCCTGACCGTCGATTACTGGCAACTCCGTTCAGGCATGGTAGTATAATGCGCTGACTCCCCTGATACGAATGCCTGTGAATAAGCCGAAACGCGTGACCATCAACGATATCGCCAGCCTGGCTGGCGTGTCCAAATCCACCGCCAGCCTGGTGCTGAACGGCCGTGGCAAAGAGCTGCGCGTGGCCGAAGCGACCCGCCAGCGGGTGATGGAGATCGCGCAGATGACGCACTATCAGCCCAGTATTCACGCGCGGGCGCTGAACAACTCGCGCAGCCATACCATCGGGCTGGTGGTGCCGGAAATGACCAACCACGGCTTCGCCACCTTTTCTCACGCGCTGGAAACGCTGTGCCGCGACGCCGGTTTACAGCTCTTAATCGCCTGCACCGACGAAAACAGCAGCCAGGAAACGCTGGCGGTCAACAATCTGATCCAGCGTCAGGTCGACGGGCTGATCGTCGCCTCCAGCCAGCTGAACGACAGCGAGTATCAGCAGCTCAGCCGCCAGCTGCCGGTGCTGCTGTTTGACCGTCATCTGGGCGACTCCACGCTACCGCTGGTGATCTCTGAGTCGATTATCTCTACGGCGACGCTGGTCGAGCCGATCGCCAGGGAAGTTGAGGAATTTTACTTTTTTGGCGGCCAGCCGCGCATTTCGCCGACGCGCGATCGCCTGGCCGGTTTTCGTCAGGGGCTGGAACAGGCCGGTCTGGCGGTGCAACCGGAATGGATCCTGCACGGCCATTACAACGCCAGCTCGGGCTACGAGATGTTTGCCGAGCTGGTTATGCGGCTGGGCCGCGTGCCGCAGGCGCTGTTCTGCGCCGCCTGCGGGCTGCAGGAAGGGGTGCTGCGCTACCTGAGCCAGCATCATTTACTGTCGGCGCCCGTCAGGCTGTGCAGCTTTGACGATCACTACCTTTACGACGCGCTGTCGGTAAAAATCGATACCGTGATGCAGGATAACCGCCAGCTGGCCTGGCGCTGTTTTGAAACGCTGACCGGCCTGATTGACGGCAAGCTGACGGAAACGCCGCACATTTATCTGCCCGCCCGGGTAAGAAGGCGAACGCCATAGGTGCTGCTTCGGATGCTCAGGCAAGCTACGGATGCACCAGTGCGATATTTTTTTCCCTGAAGGCCGCCAGCGTATCCGCCGGCAGATCCGCCTCGACCACCAGCTGCGTAAGCGCCTCGCAGGCCACCACGGTATAACGCGCTACGCCGGGAATTTTTTCTCTGGTCATGGCGACGATAATCTCATCGCTGCGGCCCGTTAGCGCTTTTTTAAACTCCACGTCTTCATAATCAAATCCCGTTAAGCCCTCTTCGCTGTCCAGCGCGCAGCCGCCCAGAAAAAGCTGGTCGAAACGAATGTCGCGGATCTGGGAGAAGGCGGTGATGCCCAGGCTACCGCCCGTTGCCGTGTGCAGCCGACCGCCGATAACGATCGTCTCGCAGCGCGGCAGCTTCATCAGCTCCACCGCGATAATGGGCGAATGGGTGACCACCGTCAGCGCCATTTCCGGCGGCAGCGCGCGGGCAAAAGCCAGGTTGGTAGAGCCTGCGTCGATAAATATCACGCTTTGCGGCTTAACCAGACGGCTACACGCCAGCCCCAGACGCGCTTTTTCCGCACCGTTTTTTTCCGTCCTCGCCAGCAGATCGCCCTGCGAGGCAAGCACGCTGACCGCGCCGCCATACACCTTTTTGCAAATCCCTTCGCGCGCCAGCTCCTGCAGATCCCGGCGTACGGTATGTTCGGAAACGCCCAGCTGTTCGGCCAGCGTCGCGCAGACTACCCGTCCCTTCTCTTGCAACTCCTGGCGGATCAGGGACTGCCGCTGTTGCGGGAAAGCTGCATAATCGAGCATAAAACCTCTTAAACGAGCTTTAAAAAACGCACAATACGGCATACACTATCATCCGTTCAGAGGTTGTCAACTTTCCCTCGTCCCGAAGGAGTCGCCGCATGAAGCTTCCTGATATCGCTTTTCTGCATGAACTGGCCGACGCAGCCGACCAGCAAACGCTGCCGCGCTTTCGCAGCAGTGAAAACCTTGCCATCAGCACTAAACCTAAAGAGGGTTTTCGTTTCGACCCGGTTACCCTTGCCGATCGCGAAGCGGAAAAAGCCATGCGGGATCTTATCGCGCAGCGCTATCCCACGCATGCCGTGATGGGTGAAGAATTTGGCCTCAAAGCGGGCGACAAGCGCGCGCCTTGTTGGGTGCTGGATCCCATAGACGGCACGCGGCCTTTTCTTTGTGGTCTGCCGGTATGGGGCACGTTAATCGGCCTGCTGCATCACGACCGCGCGGTGATGGGAATGATGAGCCAGCCCTTTACCGGCGAACGCTTTTATGCCGACGGCTCGCAGTCATGGGCTGAAGGCCCTTATGGCAAAGTTCGCCTGCAAACCCGCCGGGATACCCCGCTGGATCAGGCTATTTTACATACCACCTCGCCGGAATCGCTGGGGCAGACGTCGTTGAAGTTTGACGCGCTGGATAAGGCCGTGCTGATGACCCGTTACGGCGGCGAATGTTATGCCATGGCGATGCTGGCCGCCGGTAAAATCGATGTTTGCGTTGAGTTCGCCCTTCAGCCTTATGACATTGTGGCGCTGATCCCGCTGATTGAGCTGGCAGGCGGCGTAGTGACTACCCCGGATGGCGGTCGGCCTGAACAGGGCGGCCAGGTTATCGCCAGCGGCTGCCCTCGCCTGCACTCGCAAATTTTGTCTATCTTAAACTGACGCTTAATTTAACCCGGAGTATCACCGCTCATGCCTGACCATGTCGACACGCTGCACCAGTCCGCCGCAGAAACGCCCGCAAGACGCGAGCAGAACGCCACGCGAGCCATGTTTTTTGTGGCGGGTTTCGCCACCGCTGGCTGGTCCGCGCTGGTGCCCTTCGCCAAAATGAATACCGGCGTCAACGACGGCACGCTGGGAATGCTGCTGCTCTGCCTGGGCGTGGGGGCGCTGGTGGCGATGCCGCTGACAGGCCATCTCACCACGCGTTTTGGCTGCCGGGCGGTGATGACCGTTGCCACGCTGGCCTTCTGCCTGATGCTGCCCTTGCTCTCGGTGATCCCCAGCCCTGTACTGCTGGCGCTGGCGCTGCTGGTGTTCGGCATGGGCGTGGGCACCACCGACTGCGCGATGAACGTGCAGGCGATCCTGGTGGAAAAAGCGGCGCCTAAGCCGATGATGTCCGGCTTCCACGGCTTTTACAGCCTGGGCGGCATTGCGGGCGCGGGTGCGGTCAGCGGCCTGATGGCGAGTGGACTGTCGCCCTTTGCCGCCAGCCTGGCGGCCGCCGTGGTTTCGCTGCTGCTGCTGGGTTACAGCTTTCGCGGCCTGCTGACCTACGCTAACCCGCCGGAAGGCCCGGCCTTCGCCCTGCCGCACGGCGCCGTGCTGACCATTGGCGCGATCTGTTTTGCCGTGTTCCTGGCAGAAGGCACGGTGCTGGACTGGAGTGCGGTATTCCTGACCGAACACCGCGATATGCCGGATACGCTGGGCGGCTTAGGCTTTGCCTGCTTTGCTACCGCGATGACCGTGGGCAGGCTGACCGGCGACCGCATCGTGGCGCGTTTCGGCCGCGAAAAAGTGGTGATCCTGGGCGCGCTGACCGCCGCCGTCGGGCTGGCGCTGCCGGTGATCGTCCCCTCCTGGCACGTTGCGCTGGTGGGCTATATGCTGATCGGCATCGGCTGCGCCAATATCGTGCCGGTGATGTTCACCGCTATCGGCAGGCAAAAAAGCATGCCGCAGGCCGCCGCCGTCCCGGCCGTCACCACGCTGGGCTATATCGGCGTGCTGGCCGGGCCTGCCACCATTGGCTTTGTCGCTCACCTTAGCTCGCTGCCGGTAGCCTTTATCATGGTTACGGTGCTGATGCTGCTGGTGGTGGCGCTTTCCCGCCGCGTGCGCATGTAGCAGCTATGCTGTCTGTGCCTCTCGCTAAGCCCGCGACGGTAAAGCGCAGCCGCGAGTGGAACAGCGTTAACGGTGCCTTCCGTTCAGCCCGCGACGGCGAAACGCAGCCCCGTCACGGCGTAAACGGCGCGGCACCAACCAGCTGACGGGCCACCGCTTCGGCATGTTCCGCCACCTGCGGCAGGCCCATCAGTTCGCCAAAGCGTCCGCGCGCCGCTGGCCCGACCACGTGCAGGTGCGCATTGGCCGTGCCCTGACGATTCAGGGTGCGCGACTGCGCGTCGACCAGGATGCCCAGCGCCAGCGGATCGGCCTGGATTATGCCCTCTTCCGCCAGCTGGCTAAGCAGCCTGTCACTGGTCAGCAGCGCATTATGTGCCGGGCCGGTGGTGACGATCAGTTTGTCTGCGATAAGACAGACTTCCGCGCCTTTGCGCGGCCCCAACCTCAGCGCGATTTGTTCTCCCTGCGCCCCAACCCCGGCCAGCCTTGCTGCCAGCACGCGCAGCTGGCCGCTGCGTTGCCAGGTTTGCAAGGCCTGGCTGACCTGCGGCGCAATGCGGTAGCGATGCACATCCCACCAGGATCGTAAATGACGCAGAAAGCGGCGCTGCTCCCTTAGCGGCAATTGCTGCCAGATCTGCTGCGCGTGCGCGCGAATGTCGTCCAGCACCAGCTGCCAGGGCTGGCCTTCTGCCGCAGCCTGAGCCACTTCCTGACGCACCCGCCGCAGCCAGCCGCGCGCGGTGGCGGGCGCCTGCCGATAATCAAGCAATCGGGGCGCATAGTCGCCGCTGACGTTGTCGCGCGGCAGCTGGCCCCGCCTTGAAAAGGCCGTGACCGGGCCACGGTGCCCCCGCGCGGCAAGCGAAGCGACCATATCGGCCATGGTCAGGCCCGTGCCCATAATGACCACCCGCTCGTTTACGCCGACCGCTGCCAGCGCCTGCGGATGCCAGGGATTGGCGATCAGCCCCGGATGCCCGCCCAGCGCCTGCTGTACGCTTTGCGGCACGGCGGGCGGCGGATGGCTGATGGCCAGCACCACCTCATCCGCCCGAAATGTTTTGCCGGAAGCCGTAGTAACCAGCCCGTCACGCAGCGCCACGGCCCGGTCCTGACAGTGCGTCAGCCTGACGCAGGATTGGGCCGCCAGGCGAAACTGGTCCGCCACGTAAGCGCCGAACCAGCCACGCTGCGGATAGACTTTGCCGTCATGCCAGTGAGCGGCAGGATCCTGTCGGTCAGCGCCGGACTGCTGATACCAGCGCGCAAAATCCCCTTCTTCCGCTGCGGAGAGCTGCATTCGGGCGGCGGGGACATTGATACGGTGCGCCGGATCCGGGGTGCTGTAAGCGACACCCTGTCCCGGCTGCGCGCGCGGTTCAATCACCGTTACCGCTAAGCCCGCCTCGCCCAGGCGGGCAAGATGGATAGCCAGCGTTGTGCCGGTAAAGCCGCCGCCAATAATTACAATATGTCGCTCAGCCATGCGCTGTCCCGGTCAAAGAGGTTTCAGGGGCTGCCTTCGCTAACGTTATGGCTTTGCCCACCAGTACGGGCAGACATTGCCGATATAAGAAGAAAAGGCCTGCATGGAGCACACTATAGACAGGATAACCAACCACGACCAGAAAGCACGCGGCGCGGCGGTCGTCTGGTTCTATGATGAAAAGCGGAGAGTAAGGCCGTGCAAACAGCTACGTGTTCAGGGCCGTCAGGCGTTCAGGCAGGCAGTCAGGTACTCAGATACTCAGGCAGTCAGGCAGTCAGGCAATCAGGCAATCAGGCAATCAGGCAATCAGGCAATCAGGCAATCAGGCAATCAGGCAATCAGGCAATCAGGCAATTTTGCCGAAGGCTGGCTGATACAAAAATGCACGCAACGGGCTGCATAGCCGTTACGTGCATTTTTTATTAAGGTACGGCAGACAGCGCCCCGCAGGCTGGTTTGCCAGCTTTCGGGACGCGGCAGCTATCAGGCCACGCCTTCTTCCTGTGCCTGCTCAGCCTCGGCTTTTTCGCGCGCCAGGCGATAGTAATCCGCTTTGGAAGCGGCCAGCGGGGTACGGCCCCGGATCAGATCGGCCATTTTCTCGGCGATCATCACGGTGGGCGCATTCAGGTTGCCGGTGGTGATCTGCGGCATAATCGAAGCATCCACCACGCGCAGCTTCTGCATCCCGTGCACGCGGCCTTCCGCATCCACTACCGCCATCTCGTCATTGCCCATTGCGCAGCTGCCGCAAGGGTGATAGGCCGTTTCGGCATGATCGCGGATAAAGGCGTCAATCTGCTCGTCGGTCTGCACCGACGCGCCCGGCTGGATCTCTTCGCCGCAGTATTCAGCCAGCGCGGGCTGACGCATGATTTCACGCGTGTGGCGCACCGCGCTGCGGAACTCTTCCCAGTCGCGATCTTCCGACATGTAGTTAAAGAAGATCGACGGCGCGGCGTAAGGGTGTTTTGAGGTCAGCCTGACGCGACCACGGCTCATCGAGCGCATCGGGCCAACGTGCGCCTGGAAGCCGTGCTCTTGCACCGGGCTGCTGCCGTTGTAGTTAATGGCGACCGGCAGGAAGTGATACTGCAGATCCGGCCAGTCCGGCTTGTCGTCGCTGCGGATAAAGCCGCCCGCTTCAAACTGGTTGCTGGCGCCGATACCCGTGCCGCTGAACAGCCATTCCGCGCCGATTGCCGGCTGGTTCCACCAGTGCAGCGACGGATAGAGGCTGACCGGCTTTTTGCAGCGGAACTGCATATAAACTTCCAGATGATCCTGTAAGTTGCGGCCTACGCCCGGCAGCGCGTGAACCACCGGGATATCCAGCTCGCGCAGCCACTCTTCCGGGCCGACGCCGGAACGCTGCAGGATCTGCGGCGAGGCGATAGCGCCCGCGCACAACAGCACTTCACGCGTGGCGGTAGCCTGCTCTTGTTTGCCGTTGCGCAGCCAGCAAACGCCGACGGCGGTTTTGCCCTCAAACAGAATACGGTCGGTCTGCGCATGGGTAACAATCGTCAGGTTTGAACGCTGCTTCGCCACGTCCAGATAGCCGCGCGCGGTGCTGGAGCGACGGCCCTGCGGCGTAACGGTGCGATCCATCGGGCCGAAGCCGTCCTGACGGTAGCCGTTCATATCGTCGGTTTCATGATGACCGGCCTGCACCGCCGCATCGATAAAGGCGCGGAACAGCGGATTATTGTCTTTTTTCGGCGTGGTGACGCTCAGGTAGCCGTCACCGCCGTGGTAATCGTTTTCACCGATATCGCGCTTCTCCGCCTTGCGGAAATAAGGCAGGCAGTTCAGATATGACCAGTTCTCCAGGCCCTTTTTGCTGGCCCAGTTGTCATAATCCATCGCGTTGCCGCGCACATAGCACATGCCGTTGATCAGTGAGGAGCCGCCAAGCCCTTTCCCGCGTCCACACTCCATGCGGCGGTTATTCATTTTCGGCTCAGGATCGGTTTCATAAGCCCAGTTATAGCGTTTTCCCTGCAGCGGATAAGCCAAAGCGGCTGGCATTTGGGTACGGAAATCCCAGCGGTGATCCTTGCCGCCTGCTTCCAGTAAAAGTACCGATACGTCAGCATCCTCAGTCAGTCGCGTGGCCAGGACGTTGCCAGCCGAGCCGGCGCCGATAATGATATAATCAAATTTCTGCATTAAACCTCCAAAACGCTGCGGCCTGCGCCGCAGCAAAAAAGTGTTATAAGCGCAAAACCGCCATCAAAACGCGGACGGATAGTCGCCCATTTCAATCAGTACGGATTTGGTGCGGGTATAGTGATGGAGCGTTTCCAGACCGTTCTCACGCCCCACGCCGGACTGCTTATAGCCGCCGACCGGCATTGGCGCAGGCGATTCGCCCCAGCTGTTCACCCAGCAGATGCCCGCTTCCAGCTGATGAATAACGCGGTGCGCGCGATTCAACGAGGTGGTGAACACGCCTGCGGCCAGGCCGTATTCGGTGTTGTTGGCGCGATCGATAACTTCCTGCTCGTCATCAAAGACCAGCACGCTCATAACCGGCCCGAAGATCTCTTCCTGCACGATACGCATTTCGTCGGTGCAGTCGGTGAAGACGGTAGGCTCCACGTAACAGCCTTTCGCCATGTCGCCTTCGGTGATACGGGAACCGCCTGCCAGCACCCGCGCGCCTTCCTGCTTGCCGATTTCCATATAGCTAACCACTTTCTGGCAGTGCTCTTCGCTGACCAGCGGGCCGAAGTTGGTTTCCGGCTTAGTCGGATCGCCGCACTTGATGCCGCGCATTTTTTCCAGCAGACGCTTTTCAAACTCCGCCTTTAAAGAGCGATGAATAAACACGCGCGTGCCGTTGGTGCAGACCTGGCCGGTGCTGTAGAAGTTGGCCATCATGGCGCCGTCTACGGCACGTTCCAGCTCAGCGTCTTCAAAGATAATCAGCGGCGATTTACCGCCCAGCTCCATCGTGACCGACTTGAGGTTAGCCAGCGCCGCATCCGCCATTACGCGTTTGCCGGTGTTGACTTCGCCGGTAAAGGAGACTTTGGCAATTTTCGGATGCTGGCTCAGGCCCTGGCCGACGCTTCCGGCGCCCTGCACCACGTTAAAGACGCCGTCCGGCAGACCAGCCTCGGTGAAGATTTTTGCCAGCTCCAGCGCGGTAAGCGGCGTGACTTCGCTGGGTTTGAAAATCATGGCGTTGCCGGTAGCCAGCGCGGGCGCGCTTTTCCACATGGCGATCTGAATCGGATAGTTCCAGGCGCCAATACCGGCGCAAACGCCCAGCGGCTCGCGGCGAGTGTAGACCAGCGCGCTGTCGCGCAGCGGGATGGATTCGCCTTCAACCGCTACGGCCAGGCCCGCGTAGTATTCCAGCACGTCCGCGCCGGTTACGATGTCCACCGCTTCCGTTTCGCTCAGGGGTTTACCGGTGTCGGCCGTTTCCAGCGCGGCCAGCTCATCGTTGCGCTCGCGCAAGAGCGCCACGGCTTTTAACAGTACGCGGCTACGTTCAACCGGCGTATAGCTACGCCAGATACGCTGACCGGCTTCGGCGGAGGCGACCGCGCGATCGATATCCTGCTGGCTGGCCGAGGTGATTTCCGCCAGCACTTCGCCATTAGCGGGGTTGATGGTGGTGAATGTTTCGCCTTGACCCGCTTCTTCGCGGCCATTGATGTAAAGTCCACGGCGTTGCATATCGGCCATGTCTCCTCCTTTAAGGGTTAGGTTGCCGGGCCGGAAAGCCACAGCGCAAGATTTTGATAGCAAAGCTGACGCGCATCGAGCAGGCCCTGCGCCATCGGCTGGGGCGCCAGCGTCATGCGCAGCCACAGGCCGTCGATCAGCGCCGCCATGCTGGCGCCCGCCGCCCGCGCCGCATCTATCGGCAGCGCTCTGGCGAACTGCGCCGTCAGGTTGGAATGCAGTCGCCGGTCGTTGATTCGCTGCAAACGCTGCAAATCGGGCTGATGCAGGCTGCTGCTCCAGAACGCCAGCCAGGTTTTCAGCACCGGCCCGGCAATCTGCGAATCGTCGAAGTTGCCATCGATAATCGCGCGGATCTGCGCCTGCGGATCGTCGGCCGCGACGCTGCGGTGATGCTCGACCGCCCTGTAGAGATCCAGCAGGATCTGACGCATACAGGCATCCAGCAGGCCGTTTTTATCGCCGAAGTAGTGGCTGACGATCCCCGTGGAGACGCCCGCCTCTCTGGCTATCAGCGCCAGGCTGGCGTCGGCCAGGCCGACCCGGTCTATCACCGTCAGCGTCGCATGAATTAACTGCGCCTGGCGGATGGCTTTCATTCCAACTTTTGGCATCGCTTAATCGGTTTCAGCTATTGAATAAGAGAGATTATAGACTTTTTATATTGAACGTTCAATCAAGAAAAAAATGACAGGCGTGGGGGTGTGAAGAAAGTTAACGAAACAGCAACGCGTGGAATCAGGTTAACCTTCTGTATTTATGCTATTTATTTGCGGATGACGTGTTAATAAATAAGCGAGCAACAACGGGCGCAAATGCGTTGTAAAGAAGCCTTTCTGATGACCTTATGCAACGGTCTGGCCAGGATTTAAGCGCGGTCTGGCAGGCTGGTGTACCGGCTTAACGCCTGCCAAACGCAGTCGGGCGGCCTGTGCTGGCGAACCAGCGTCGGTAAACATGCCAACGGAGCTGGTCGCCCGAGCCCCGGCTTTACCGGGGACGAGCTGTCAGCGCGGATTTTTGGCCGTCAGGCCATCCAGCTTTATAGCTAATTGTTCAAGCACAAAGCCCGCCGGATCCTCAAATCCGCCGTTCTGGGCGACCACCTGCAAACCTTCCAGCAGCAGCGTAATCTCTTTTGCCAGCGCCTCTGGCTCGCCCGCGCCTGCCTGGCGACACAAGGCCGCCAGCCGCTGAAACTGTCGCTGTTTGTGGGCAAAAATAAGCGCTCTGACCTCCGCGAATTGCCCGGTGGTTTCCGCCAGGGTATTGGTAAACGGGCAGCCCCGCTGCAGCGTGCCGGTAAGATTATCTGCCAGGAACCGCCCGAACCCCATAATCTGGGCGGCGGAGTCGTCCGGAAACCGTTCGGCAAGCCGATCGAATACCTGACTGTAATCCTCAACCAGTAACTGTATCCATTCCAGCACCAGCGCTTCTTTGGAAGCAAAATGTCGATAAAGCGTCATCTTGGTGGACTGCGCTTTTTCGGTAATAGCGTCCACGGTCACGCGAGTGATGCCGTCCTGATAAAAAAGCGTTTCCGCCGCCTGGAGCAGGCGATCGCGCGGGGGAAGGCGTGGCTGTGAGAGTCTGGGCATAATTCCTCGTTGCAACGATACTGGATAGTATTATACGATACCAATCGGTATCATAAGATACTAACCAGTATACACCTTCAGGGTGTTGTCGTCTTCTCAGCCACGAATCGGATTTTTATGAATCTTTCAGACTATACATCTTGCGACGCTGTGGGCCTCGCAGCGCTGATTACCCAGGGCGAAGTCAGGCCTGAAGAAGTCAAAGAGGCGGCGAATAAAGCCATAGAAAAAGTGAACGGCGAGGTCAGCGCCGTGATTGAACTCTGGCAGGATGAACACAGCAATCTGCAAGGCCCGTTATACGGCGTGCCGATGCTGGTGAAGGATCTCGGCGTGTCCGTTAGCGGCCGCCGTAATGAGCTGGGGAGTCGGCTGGCGGCGGGATACGTCTCCGCGCAGGATTCTGTCCTTACGCAAAAAATGCGCCAGGCCGGGCTGGTAATGCTGGGCCGAACCACCACGCCGGAGCTGGCCACCAGCACCACCACGGAACCCAGCTTTAACGGCGGCACCCGCAATCCCTGGAATAAGCGCTACAGCGCCGGGGGATCGAGCGGCGGCTCTGCGGCGGCGGTGGCGTCAGGAATGGTGCCCGCCGCCCATGCCACCGACGGCGGCGGCTCGATCCGCGTACCGGCTGCAGTCAACGGGCTGTTCGGCCTGAAGCCCAGCCGTGGCCGCATCAGTATGGGCCCGGAAGTGGATGAAGTCTGGTCGGGCCTTGCCGTGCATGGCTTCGTCAGCCGTACGGTGCGCGACAGCGCGGCTCTGCTGGATGCCGTGCAGGGCAATACGCCCGGCGATCCTTTTATCATTGCCGCTGCGCATCAGACGCTGAGGGAGTGCGCCGCGCAGGAGCCGGGCAAGCTCAAAATCGGCGTGATGACGCATCCTTTAAATGGCCAGCGCAGCGAACCGGAAGTGGTTGCCGCGCTGGAACAGACTATTGGACAGCTTATTGCGCTGGGACATCAGGTAGAGGAAGCCGCGCCCGATATCGGCAGCTGGGACGCTTTTGTAGAAATGAATACGCGGTTCTGGGCATCGAATACCGCGGCCTGGATCGACGCGCTGGCCGCCATGATGAACAGGCCGATTAACGCCGACACGCTTGAGCCTGCAAACCTGGCGCTGTGGCGGCTTGGCCACGAGCTGACCGCAGTGGATATGATTGGCGCAATGCATATGCGCAACGCCGTGACCCAAAAAATGGGTCTGTTTTATCAGCAGTACGATATGTTGCTGACGCCTGCCCTGCCCGCTTTGCCCGTAGAACTGGGCCGCTACAATCTTCATCAGGGCAATCTGGACGGGCGCGGCTGGATGCATCAAGTTTTTGACCAGTCTCCTTTTACCGCCCTGGCTAACGTTTGCGGCACCCCGGCCATGTCGGTGCCGCTGGGGTTCAGCCCGGCGAACCATCTGCCGATCGGTATGCAGTTTTTAGCAGGATTTAATCAGGAGCCGGTATTGTTGCAGCTGGCGGGCCAGCTGGAGCGGGCCTGTCCCTGGGGCGATCGCAAACCCGCCGTCTGGGCCGGTCATTAATCTGCACTGACCGCTTTCTGCTTGTGCAATATGAATAAACAATTAAGGAGGCAGGCCCGCTTTTGACAGAGGCGGGCCTATGCGAAGGGCAAGGAATTTAACGCCAGAACGTTTATCTTACAGCACTTCAATCACCTCAAATTCTTCTGCTATCAGCTCCATATCGTCAGAAAAATGCCCTTCGCGGGTGAAAAACCGCTGATGCTCTTTCTGCCAGTATTCAAGGCTTAAATCGCCTTCACCTTCTTTGCGGGCAAACGCCTCCGTAACATCACAAAAACGCACCAGCCGCATTGAAACCAGTCTGGTCACGCAGACCGGGACGTTCTGACCATCAAGGATGATGTTATAGCTCCCAATCTTCGGGGCAGGCTCTTCCTGCTGGTAAGAGGCAAGAGATCCGCAGGAGGCCGTTTTGATCCCTTTTTTAATCAGGTCAGCAAGCTGGCTGGCCAGTTCCGGACTGTCGCCCATTTGCCAGGCATCTGCGCCTGGATACTTCGCTTTTAATACCTCAACTGTAGCTATTTACAGCCCTTTTTAATCGTCGATGAAAAACGTCATACAGGGTTTTAGCATGAACTGTCCGGACATTAACAGTGAGGCTTTCCCTCTGGTATTGTGGTCCGCTGTTCGCTCACAGTAGACTTTAGCCTGTATATGTCCGCTTTATGCCAACAGCGGACGTTGAGTTGAGTTTTGAGCAAATAAAGCTCAGTAGATCTATGGTGACTTCGCCATACAAAAATACATTAACCGAGAAAATGACAGGCTGGTTTAGCCGGACGGCCTGGCATTAAAGAGTGCTTATTTGCCTAATCGATAACGGGCAATTTTAGTATTGCGAAATGCACTCACCCATAACTCATTGCCGACTTCAAGCCCGGTTGTTGCAGCAGCGTAATTTTCCATCTTTGCATCATCAACCAGAACCCCAAGAGTCGCCAGGGTATCAGGGTCAACTTCAATGATTTTAAAAGGTACTGGACAAATATCTTTTTCAGAAGCAACACAATTAAAAATGCTGCCAGCTGACTGAAGTTGACCTGCAACTATCAGTTTCCCCTTACTGGACCAGCTTAGATTATCAGGCTTCATACCTATATTTACCTGTTGGGGCTTACTCTTCCCTGAAGAGGTAGGTAACCGCAATATACTCTCGTTTCCCCAGCCGGCAATGTAATAAAACTTGCCATCAGAACTTATCTCAAGGCCGTTGTTCAGCGAGAGTTCACTATTAGCAACCCTCCTGAAACCATTTTGCTTATTCCATTCCAACAGATAACCTGTATTGACCTTATTCTCCAGTTGTTGCATAAATTTTTTATTGTCTGTTTCAAAAGAGATCGTCACCGCCATACCATCGTCACCGAGCGGAATAACAGCATTGGGAAAAGCTTTATCAGGCATGACCACACATCCACTCCACGTCAAAGCAGGTTCAGATGTTGAAAGATCAACATTAAAGAATTCAATCGACATTCGTTTCCCCCGATTGACTGCCATAAGCTGTAGAGCACCATCATTTGTATTTCGTATGGCAAGTCCACTCATCGCCAGGTCGCTCAGATTGAGAGGTTTGCAGGCAGGATCGCCAGTCGAGGAGAGAGGTGCGACCTTAGCGTTTGCCAGCTGAGCGACGCCAGTTACTGTATTAATGAGATAGAAATAGCCAGGCTTAGATTTTCCCGGCGTTTTGTCTGTTGATGCAACCACCCATGTAGTCGCTGGAATGACAACCATATCTTCGGGATTGACTGTATTTTCGATATAGCCGATAAATTCCTGAGCATGCAATGTTTCTGTATTGATAGCCATACAAAAGGCAAGTGTAATGCTAACGAACTTACTTATTTTCAGAAATGTCATGATTTTTTTTCAGTTAATGGTCAGAGAGAACATTCTAGATAGCTAACTGAAGTTGATATAGGGGCCTAAAATCATTACATTGATGACTGAAATTCCAGTGAGACAGCATTATGGATCTAGGTGCGATAGCTGCTTTTGTATCTGCAGCGGAAGGTGGCAACTTTACCGCTGCGGCGACAGCGCTGGGTATTAGTGCTTCAGGGGTAAGTAAAGCGGTTTCACGCCTGGAAAATGAATTGCACGTCAGGCTCTTTAACCGCTCAACACGCAGTCTAAGTCTGACTGCTGATGGGGTTGTGCTATACCAACGATGTAAGCAAATACTGATTGATCTGAATGACGCTAAGCTCGCGATGTCTCATGCGCAGGATGTCCCCAAAGGCCGTCTGTACGTCAGCATTCCTGCAGCTTTTGGACGTTCGCATATGATACCAGCGATTTCTGCTTTTATGCGGCATTACCCGCTGATTGAGGTAGATGCTAGCGTAACCGACCGTTTTGTCGATATGGTGGAAGAAGGCTTCGACGCTGTTGTACGTATTGGGGATTTGCCTGACACGCGAATGATTGCCCGATCTCTGGGGGTAACCCGTTTCGTGGTAGCCGCCTCCCCTCATTATTTTCAGCGACAGCCTCGCCCTGAAAAGCCTGAAGATTTACGCGATCATAACTGTGTATCTTTTATTTCTCCTCAGACAAAAAGAATTACCGAATGGGTCTTTTTTAGTAATGATAAAAAAATTGTACATACCCCTGCAGGAACATTATCGCTGGATGATGGCGAAGCAATGGTAGATGCCGCAATTAACCATTCAGGGATAATTTACTGCCAGGATTATATGATTGAAAATGCGGTAAAAGACGGAAAACTGCAAAGGGTGCTTAAGGATTTTATAACGCCAGAAAAACCGGTAGTGGTTATGTATCCGCAAAATCGTCATTTATCACTCAAAGTACGTGTATTCGTTGACTTTATGGTTAATCATTTTTCCTGACGACACCAATCTAATGATCTTCGTTCAGATTCACATGCCCTTAAATTATCATATCCAAATCTACCTTCTTAAGGGGAAATAAAAATAATGCGAAATGCTATCATTAACTTTCACTTTCACGGCCCTTGCAACTGGGGCACTTGCCCTTGCACTCTAAACCGACGAGCGGGAGCAAGGCGTACATAGCAGATATAAAGCTGTCATGCAGGTCTGGTCGGTCCCATTATCCAGCAAACAATAAAATATGTGCTGCTTCAGCATATGCTTCCTGGCCGCGTTATCAAATCCTCTTCAAAGCTTACGCTTATAGCGGATAAAGTCCGCTTCGTGCCATAAGCGGACGTTGGCTTATGCCAGTTAATAGAGCCAGGTCACTTCATCAGCCGGAAAAATACTAATTATCAGTTTCGGTTAGTAACGGATTTTTCAACGAGTACCGTCGTGGCGAACAACCATTGAGTCGTCGAAACGCCGTACTGAACGCAGCTTCTGATTCATAACCTAGTGAGTGCGCGATTGCAGAGACAGATTCAGTGCCACTGGTGAGCCGGTGGCATGCAATCATCATCCGCCATCGTGTCAGATATTCGATTGGCGACGCGCCGGATAGACTTTTAAACCTGAGAGCGAACTTGGATCGAGACATCCCGGCCTCCTGCGCAAGTGCCGGCAAGGTCCATCGTCTGCCCGGGCTGGCATGAATTGCGCCAATGGCAGCCGCGATCCGCTTATCACCAAGTGCAAACAGCCAGCCGACGCCTTTTCCCAAGCCGTGATCCAGATAAAGCCGCAGCGCCTGGACCAGCATCAGATGCGCGAGATGCTGCACGATAAGCCTGGCGCCCGGCTGTACTCCGAACAGTTCCTGGCGCATACGATCGAGGGCCCATCGCAGACCCGCCTTGTCGTCTTCATCGCGGAGCCGAATGATGGCAGGCATTGAGCCGAGAAGCATATCGACATGGTCGCCGGCAAAGCCGAAATGGCCGCCGAGCATTGTCGTTTCTCCCCCGCCGTTCACCGTTGCGATCCCGCCGTTCCAGTCTTCTTCAGGTATGGTGGCAATGCCGATCGGCTCGAAGGCGAGGTCTCGGGCAATCAGGAACCGACGTCCGTTGGGCAGCAGGACGCAATCACCCGCCTTAAGCTTTATCGGATCCTGCCCATCATCGATGGCCAGCCAGGCGCTACCCGATACCAGCGCAAAATACTTGAGGCCAGAATGCTTCCCAAACTGAAGCGCCCATTCCCCCCCGAAGTCAAATCCACCCGCGATGTAGGTTTTCGGCGTCAATAGCGAGATGATATCGGATAAAGGATCAGCAATCATGGGGACAATCTCGAAAGTAATAGGGATATTCAAACATAGTTTGTTTCGACTTCCATGGTTATCCTTATTTCGAAGCAGACGCACCGGCTGCTCCCCGTCAAAGGATATTTTCATGATCAAAGTCGTTATCGCTTTCAGGCGTCGGCAAGGTATGAGCATAGAGGAATTCAGGAATTATCGTCGCGACGTTCATGCTCCACTGCTTTTTGCCATTCCTGAAGCAAAGAAGATCCGCCGCTTTGTTATTTCATACCCCATGGATTATGCGTCTTCAGAGCTACCCCGGTTTGACGCCATGGTGGAGGCATGGTTCGACAACGCTGAAGAGATGGATAAACTCTTTCTGTCAGACAACTTTGCAACCAGGGTGGATCCGGACCACGTAAACTTTATCGACCTGAGCTCCGTAGTCCGGCTCGTGACCGAAGAACTCATCGTCGTTGAATAACGACCCCGCCGGGGACGCAGCACGAAAAGCGTGGTCTGGAACGGCGATCTCCCCGCCCTTATCAGGGATAAATCATGTCCGCCTCGTGCCAAAAGCAGCTATCGGTGCTTTAGGTTAGAACCGAAGTGGAACGCCTCATAGCTGTTTGGCCTTCCACCTCATCGGGCCTGGCTGCCTACCCTTCCTGGCGATCTGCGTCATATGCCACGGCTTTCATTGCTTGCAGCGCGTGCAGACGCATTTTTAACGCGGCTTCAATATTGTCGTAGGCTGTGCTGCCCAGCGGCAGACGTAATGGAGGGCTGGCAGCATCTGCCGCCGCGATCATAGCCGTCACGCATTTTTCAGCATCGCCTTTAATCACAAACTCTCCGGACATCAGTGCCGCCCGCAGTTTCCCCGCTGCCGTATCACGGTAGGCCGGTAAGGCATCAGCAATATCCAGCCCCGCACCAAACCGCGTCGCCGTCGGCCCCGGCTCGACCAGCAAAAAGTCAATGCCAAACGCCGCTACTTCCTGCCGCACCGCTTCGACAAAACCTTCAATTCCCCATTTAGTGGCATGATACAAACTGAAATCAGGATAGGCGACCTGGCCGCCTTCCGACGACACCTGCACAATGCGCCCGCCACCCTGCTGCCGCAAAAAGGGAATCGCCGCGCGGATAAGCTGAATCGACCCGGTAAGATTGGTGGCAATCTGTCGCTCAATTTGCCTATCGCTTAGCTCTTCCGCTGCGCCAAACAGGCCGTAAGCCGCGTTGCTGACCATAATATCAATGCTTCCCGCCTGAGCGAACGCCGCCTCAACGGTGGGTTTTATCGTCGCTGCCATACTGAGATCAAGCACCGTTACCTGCAAACGATCGCCGTATATTGCTGACAGACCGTCTAATACTGCTCGATCGCGGACGCTGGCAAATACTCTGTCGCCTCGGGCCAGCAGCGTTTCACACATCAGGCGGCCCAGGCCGCTGGATGCACCGGTTATTAGCCAGGTTTTCATTAGGGTCTTCTCCATTCAGTGAACCGAAGGACAGCATAAACCGAATAATTGGTGGCATAATCTCCGCAAATCAGCATGAGGTGGTGGGAAATATTCAACAATGAAACGACCTTCCTGGAATGAATTGCAGGCGGTGAAAACCATTGCCGGGCAGCGCAGTTTTCGTCGCGCTGCTGAGGTGCTGGGACTTAAACGCTCGACGCTTAGCCATACTGTCAAAGGACTGGAGGCAACACTTGGCGTGCAGCTGTTCCATCGCACAACGCGCAGCGTTGCGCTGACAGAAGCGGGTGAAATACTGATCGCGCGCCTGGCACCGTTACTGGCGGAAATGGATGACCTGCTGAACGACGTTACCGCCAGCGGTCAGCAGCCTTATGGCACGCTGCGCATCAGTGCCAGCGATGCAGCGATTAGCCTTCTGCTGGAAAAGGTGCTGCCGACATTTATCCAGCAAAAGCCGGGGATTGAAATTGATTTAGTGGCGCAGGGGCAACTCATAGACATCGTGGCGCAAGGGTTTGATGCGGGCATTCGGCTGATTGAAGATGTGCCTAAAGACATGGTTGCCATTGCTCTGAGCGGGCCGCTGCGCTTTATTACCGTGGCCTCGCCCGGTTACTTAGCCGGGCGGCCCAAAATCATGCATCCGCAGGATCTGATGCAGCATACCTGTTTGCGCCAGCGCTTGCCGGGCGGTAAACGGTATCACTGGGAATATCAGCAGCATGAGCAGCAGTTTGCGCTGGATGTGCCGGGCAGCCTGACCCTCGACAGCAGCGCTTTAATGGTGGAAGCGGCTGTCGCCGGGCTGGGTGTGGCCTATGTCCCCGAGCGCTACGCCCGACAGTGGCTGGACACGCAGCGGCTGGTGACGTTGTTGGACGACTGGACCATTGCGTCACAGGGCATCGCGCTCTACTTTCCGCAACATCGCCATATGTCTGTCGCATTACGCCTGTTTATCGACACGGTAAAAGCCGTTATGCGCGACCGGGCATAGCCTAATCGATTTATTTTATTCAGAAAAAAGGCCAGGCACGGGCCAGAGAATAAGAAAGGTGGGTTGAGTAATCGAATTACTCATTTAACGGCCGGTAGAACCACCTTAATTTATGCCTCTGGCCCGTGAATTCAGGGAAATATTTTTTTGCCTGTTCAGATATGATTTTTCATATCTGATGAGTTGGGATGCGGGCAATGACCTTAATTTCAAAGTCGAATCCCGCAAGCCATGTCACGCCAACGGCAGTCCAGTTTGGATAAGGGGGATGGGGAAAAATCGATTTCTTCACCTGCATAATTGTCGAAAACTGATTTTCCGGATCGGTATGATAAGTCGTGACATCAATCAGATCGTCAAAAGTACACCCCGCTGCGGCAAGCGTGGCTGCTAAATTATCAAACGCAAGCTGCACCTGCGCGGCGAAATCAGGCTCCGGCGTACCGTCTGCGCGGCTGCCGACCTGGCCGGAAACAAACAGCATATCACCAGAACGGATTGCGGCAGAATAACCATGTTCCTCATAAAGAGCATGTCGACTAGCTGGGAAAACCGGTTCACGATGGGCGATGGCCATACGATTTCCTTTGATTAGGTCGGGTTGGAATGCGGGATGCGCAGCGCACAGGAATGATTTAATATACGCTGCGTATGTACAATTAATCACACATACGCAGCGTATGTCAAATAACATACGCCGCGTATAGCATAAGGATATCGTATGGCCACCAAGAGCCGCGCCGAACTGATGAAAGAAAACCGCATAAAACTGATTGCGGCGGCACGAAAAGCATTTGCAGAAAAAGGGTTCGCAGGCGCATCAATGGATGAGCTTACTGCCAGCGTGGGCCTGACGCGTGGCGCGCTTTACCCCAATTTTGGCGATAAAAAGGGGCTGCTTGCGGCGGTTGTCGAACAGTTAGATGGTGAAATGGCGCAACGTGCTAAAGCTGCGGCGGCTACGGCTGGCAATGACTGGGAAAAGTTAATAGCTGAGGGCATCGCCTATATCGAAATGGCGATGGACGCAGAAGTACGGCGCATCGTGCTGCTTGATGGTCCGGCCTTTCTTGGCAACCCTTCTCAGTGGCCTGGTCAAAATAGCTGCCTGGAATCCACTCGCCAGAGCATTATAAAAATGAGCGCAAGCGGCGTCATAAAACCCGTCGATGCCGATGCCGCCGCACATCTTTTAAATGGTGCCGCGCTCAATGCGGCCTTGTGGATAGCAGCCAGCGACGATCCGCAGCAGGCGCTGCCAAAAGTTATTGAGGTATTCAGACTACTGGCAAGCAGCTTACTCACCCGCTCGGGCAAAGAGGAGTCTGATTAGAACGCTACTGCCGGTTCAGGCTTTTGCATGCAGAAAGATAGCCGCAGGAGCAAAGCGATAATTTCTCCTGCAGCCCAGAGGTGATATTGAAGCAAACTTCCCGCTTCAGACACTCGCACCCAGCGCTTTATCAACGGCAGCTTCGCAGTGGATCAGCGTGGTATCGAAGACAGGGACGGAAACGTTATCCCTGTTAAGCAACATGCCGACTTCGGTACAGCCAAGGATCACACAGTCAGCGCCGTTGTCAGCTAAACGCTGTGCGATATTTTCATAAACAGCGCGACTGGCCGGGTTTATAACGTCCTGGCACAGCTCCTGATAAATGATGCGATGAACCTCAGCCCGATCGGCATCATTCGGTATAACGGGCTGAAGTTTTACCGCCCTGAGCCGATCAAGATAAAAAGCTTGTTCCATCGTAAATGCGGTTGCCATCAGGCCTGGCGCTTTAAGGCCCGCTGCAAGGATCCGAGCCGCCGTTGCATCAGCAATGTGCAGCAGCGGAATGGAAACGCCGCTCATCATTTGGTCCGCCAGTTTATGCATGGTATTTGTCGCCAGTACGATAAAGTCGGCCCCGCCGCGCGCCAGCGCCAGCGCCTCCTTATTTAAAAGGGTTGCGGCGTCGTCCCATTTTCCGCTGGCCTGCAAATGTTCAATGTTGGCAAAATCCAGCGAACGGATGAGCAGCTCGGGCGAGTGTAAACCGCCCAGACGCTGACGAACCAACTCACACATTTTCCGATAATAAATTTGTGTTGAGGCTGCTGACATCCCTCCCAGGATCCCAATCGTTTGCATTGCGTTTCCTTAAATTTTTTTACCTGTTCAGGGTGGTTACTCCAGCTTATCGCTGATAGCGGCGACGTACGCCAGTTGGTATCTGCTTTGGAACTAAAGCAGGCCTGAGCACGTAAGCCCATCGTTTACTGCCATAGCCTTGGGATCCTTATTTTATTTAAGCCGTAATCCGGGTGATACCAAAACGCAGTAAAGCAATAGCATACTTACCTGAAAATGTATGTCGCCCGGGCCTGTGGCAAATAATCATGCAGGTCTGCCAGAGCGCCTTTCCCGGCATCCTTTTTAAGGCTCAGGCCTTTTCGCCCGGAGCCTGCCCGATATTAAGGGGAAAGTGGCGCACTTTTAGTACGCCACCCGACAGTTATAACAGCGGCAGTTCCAGAAGCTGCCCTCCCTCTTCCGCAAGCCGCGTTAAATAGTGCGACGCTTCCAGAATCTGATAAGGAAAGTAGAGACCCGGCGCCACCGGTGGTTTGCCATCCAGCCCGATCAGTCGTTCAAGAAGCAGGGCAATGCTCATGCCTGTCAACGGTGCTGCTCCCCCCGGATGAACGACCGCATTGCGGGTACGAAGAGCCTGCCCGGCCTGATCCAGGCCTGAAATCTCAATAATGATTTCGGTGGAGAATGTTCCTCCTTTGCGCCGGCTTGAGCTGATACCCATGCCGAGATCGAACAGGACGCTGTGCGCACCCGTAGCAGTTGCCAGCCCAACCACGTCAATCGACGAGAAGCCCGTGGCGGGGATTTTGGTGCCGTCGAGCGCTGAGAAGGTGCCCTTAGCCTCATCGCCCTCGCGCCACAGATAGACGCCGGCCCGCCGCGTGAGCGCTGCGGGCAACAGGTGGTGCAGATGGTCGAAATCAGCGGCGACCGCAGGCCCGCCAACATCCTGTTCATCGACTAACGCCCCAATGCGGATTTCATGAACCTGGCCAAACGCTATGCTCAGATGAAGCGCAGGCACCGTCGTGGCACCGACCAGCCACTCATAGCCGAGCACCACTGCCGACGCGCCCGGAGCGTGCATAAAGCTTGCGATTTCCGGAGCAATCTCGAACACGCCAGAAGAAATACTCAGATGGGGTACGCCTCGTGACTGAGCAAAGCGGAGTGCAGCAAGCGTATGGTCTTTATAGAGGACGACCACCGCACTGATTTTTCGCTCGCCGAGGCCAAGGTCTGCACGGGCAGTGTCAATCGCTATACCTTCCGCACCTCCCATTTTTGCGGCGGCGTGCTGCGCCCTGGCAAGGTCGCGCCCCCCTATCAGCAAGGGAAGATCGGGATAAGCAGCGCGTATTGCCCGGGCAGTCTGACCACCAATAGATCCGGAGCCGCCCAGCAGTAAGACAGGAGCAAATGACATAAGCGAGGTTCCTTGTGTGTGATAAGCTACTATTGGTAGGAAAGATAGCACTCCACAGCAACATAAGCTACTTTTAGTAGGTTTAATGAGAAAGAGAGAATGAAAGAACACAAGGCTCCGGCTACCGGGTCGCCTGCCCGGCGCCTGTCGAAGGCAGAACGGCGACAACAGCTTCTCGATACCGCGCTTCTGATCGTGCGCGAGGAAAATGCGGATCGCCTCACGCTGGGCCATCTGGCCGTGCGTGCAGGCGTCTCGAAACCTGTGGTTTACGATCATTTCGCGACTCGTTCGACGTTACTGATCCAGCTGTACAGGTGGATAGATATGGAACGGGTAAGGACGTTTACTGAGGCCATGAGCGCGACTTCCCGAAGCCAGCAGGAAACGGTACAGATGCTGGCGAGCGCCTATATACACTGCGCCGCAGACAAAACGGACGAGTTTCACGCAGTGGGAGCGGCGCTGGCGGGGAGTGAAGAAAAGGCGGTCGTTTTCCAGGAACTTCTGGACAATTGTGTCGCCATGTTCGCGTCAGTTCTGACACCCCATGTCAATATGACGCCCCAATCACTACAGCAATGCTGCATCGGCCTGGTCGGCGCGGGAGAAGCGCTGTCCGTGGCCCTTACCCGTGGGCGACTGAAGGAAACGGAAGCGGTTACAGCCTTCGCCTCGCTGATTGGCGGACTCATACAGACGGGCGAAAGCTGAAGGTCTGCGCAGATAACAGGCCAGGATATCAGCTTTTCGTCTGTAGCGAACACCGGCCGGTCTCGGAACATCATGCAGCGCATTCCGGTTCTGCTGTCCAGGTTCATGCCAGTATCTCAGGACAGGTGCCCGGTTCTCGCCCTGTCCTGCCTCATCAGGTTTGCCGTTTTGGGAAATGATGGCGGCCACGCGCCCCGGATGCGCGACAGCAAGACGCCAGCCTACCCGGGTGCCGTAGTCGTGAACCCTTATAAATTGCTCCGCCTGCCTGTGCTTTTAGCTGCCGGGCGCTCCTCAGTAAGTAGAATTCCTTCTGATTTCCTTATAAATTCTCTATGGAAAAGTAGAACAGTAAATTCTCACGTTGTTTCCTGATAAGCGCACATATCTGTCAAAAGTAAATGAACATAATATAATAGAAAAAATTATTAAATAATGACGTATAATTAACAATGCATTTAAAAGAGCACTAACTCATGAAAAAATGACTCAGCCATTTCGAGGGAATAAGTGTGCATGTTACCCGTCTTGCATGTGCTCGCTGGACAGCTGCGAAAGCAGGAAAAATCAGGAGCGAGGCCGCTGGGACGTTTTGCTCGCGAGGTGTTACTGTACAGTTTAGAATGCAGATGGATTGGTACCAGGCTGACTCTCGCGCTTAATAAGGAAGGGAAAATAAAGACGGAAACACACTGCCTTTACCCCTATTATAAAGGTAACTTTATGAAACCCAGAAAAAATATTTTTTTTGAAGGCAACATTATCGATAACCGGAAGTTAGGTGGGGAAAATCAGCCTTTCTTCATCCACAGGGTTGTGTTTACTAATGGGAAGTATGCGATAGTTCGGGCTGCATCTGGTGTGTGCTTCAGGCCTGGAGAAAATATTCAACGAAACGATTCCGAATGGCTTTACAACCATGAAAAAATCCGTCTACTCTCTTTCGAATACCTCGAAGAAAAGGAGTCTGTCAGGCAACTGCTTGAATATTGTTAATATAATCGCAAATCTTTCGCCAGGGAAGTTTATTTATTTACTACTGCTACCTCAGGCATTACTGCTTTTACTTTTATTTTTCCTCATCATATAGCCTGCTTTGTTTTTAACACCCCTCCAGAAAAACCACCAATTGCAGCTAAAAAATCTAACGGCCACAGGAGTTTCACGGGCAAGTGCACTATAAATATCAATAACCTGCCTGCCGTTAACCAGAAGTCAGCACGTTAAGATAGGGATTTAACCTGCCTCACCAAAGTTAGTAATGCTTAGCCAGATAACATCACAATCAGGAGATGAATTCAGCGTGGATGTTCTGTTTTAAGGTAAGTCTGCCCTCTTTCAAAGCTGTCATCTCTCCGCGCAATTTTCTGCTCTGTGCCAAAAGTGGACGTTACTCATATTATTGTGTGTCAACCGGTCAATCCGTTCCGAAAATATTTTACTACAAACCCATAAACCTTTATTAGATGTATAAAAAAACCACCAGAGATGGTAGAGTACATCTCATTCATTTTTAAGGCCAAACATCATGTCCTACTTCAATCGAATTATGGACCAAATCACCGAAATAACGTCTTCGTCTACATGTCCTGTATGTCAAAGAAAGTCCCAGCAGTCGATTAAAAAAATAGGCAAAAAGCAAACATTGCTCTGCCCACACTGCAAATCGATATTTGTAAACCCTGACTGATTAACCTGATGATAAAGAATTAAGCCAGGTGGCTTGTTAACACTGCCTGAGCCGATTAATAAGCTCCTGGCGGCAGCTTATTGTGATTATATGGGTTAGAAACCTCTTCAGAGTAAACCTGATTTGTCTGAAGACTTGTGACGCCAGCTGAGACGTCTGTGAGGATGTTAATTTACGCCGGGCATCGGCATCCGTTTACTTTGCGCTGCGTTTACGAAATACAGAACGTTATCAATTCTTTCGTAGCGTTAATCAATCAGCATGCAGGCTTCAGTTCACGGAAAAGTTAACGATTCCTCATCAGGCCACAGTCCGGCCAGTCACCATGAAAAAAAACGTCTATAATTTAGCCATTAATGCTGGCGTGAGGCGCATTTCTTGCAAGGTTAATCACCCTGTCTCTTCCTGGCTATGCAAGGAAGTTGATAAGGAGCACGCCCAGGGTCGTCTGTCCTGCCTGTGATTTGAGTTCAGACCAGCCAGCCTCAAAAGTGCGTCTGAAACAGGCGATGCTTTGTCCTGGGTGTAAAGCCCTGTTTGTCTCACCACGCCAGCCCCTGACTTTGGATCCTGACGCTGCAGTAGGCTGCAGTGAATACCTTGACCAGCAGCTGAAAAATCCCTGATGCCTTATGCACATCCTGAGAGAACGTTTCTGAACTGATTTCTCGACTGCTCCTGCGCGTTAACGTCGCACCAGAGCAATATTATGAATATGAATCCTATGGCATGGTTTCGCCGCTCCCGTCCCCTGACAAAGGCGCCCGGGTACGCTGCGTTTTCTTCGAATGACCCGGCAGCGGAAAACAGTCCGCGCCTGGAGCTGTTCTCGGCCTCTCAGCTTGAGCGTTACGGTCAAACCCTGGCTCACGCTCATAAATTGTCTGCGGATAAAATGCCGTACTATCTGCTCAGACGACTCGGTGACAATGAGGCCGTAATTACCCAAAACTGTTACGCGCTTAACGAGTATAAGAAGTCGAGCATCATGCCTGCAGGCGAGTGGCTGCTGGACAACTACTACCTGATTGAAGAGCAAATTCGCAACGTACGTCAGCATTTACCCCCAAGCTTTGGTAAGGGCCTTCCCTCACTCACCTCGCCGCACCTTTGTCCGCGTATCTATGATATTGCCACGGAGGTCGTTGTGCATGGCGACGGGCGTTGGGATATCGCCAGTCTTACCAGCTTTATTACTGCCTATCAGCAGGTTACGCCGCTGACGTTAGGCGAAGTCTGGGCATTGCCCGGCATGTTACGCCTGGCGCTGATTGAAAATCTCCGTCAGGTCAGTATTGAGGTGGTAGAGGCTCAGCATGAACGTGACCTTGCTGATATATGGGTAACACGGATGACTGAATGCGCAGAAAATGCGCCAGCTGACCTAATCATGGTTATCGCCGACATGGCGCGCTCCCGGCCGCCATTAAGCAGTGCTTTTGTCGCAGAAATGGTTCGTCGGCTGCAAGGACATGGTAATGCGCTGGCATTACCCCTGAGCTGGGTAGAACAACGCCTTGCCGAACAAGGCCTCACTACCCAGGTGCTAATACATCGCTTTAACCAGCAGCTTGCGACCAGTCAACTTTCCGTCAGCAACAGCATTGCCGGATTACGTTTGCTTAATGAAACCAACTGGCCCGATTTCGCTGAGGATATCAGCGTGGTTGAGCAAACGTTACGTCGCGATCCGGCAGGAATATATTCCTGCATGCATTTTGATACCCGCGATCATTATCGCCATGTGATTGAGATTCTGGCCCGGGAAAGTCAGCTCAGTGAGCCGGAAGTGGCGAAACGCATACTGGCGCTTGCGGAAACAACAGCACCCGGCGTGCCACATCGTCACATTGGTTACTATCTGATGGGAGAAGGACGTCGTCAGCTGGAACGCCATCTGTCAGTGAATATCTCCGGCCTCAAACGTCTGCGACACAATTTCAACAGGTTTCCCCTGTTGTCCTGGCTGGGGAGCATGAGCCTGCTAACCACGGCGACAACGGCTGCAATATTATATGACACAGCGAATCCGGTAATGGCCTGGTGGTTGATACCGCTGGCCCTGCCCCTGATTGTGGCGGTGAGTCAGCTGGTCAGCGATATGTTGAGTGAAGCGACGACCCGCTTTCGTTCTCCCCGGCCGCTGCCAAGAATGGATTTTTCTGACGGTATTCCGGTTGCTTCTTCAACCCTGGTTGCAATCCCCTGCATGCTGACAAGTTGCGAAAGCTTCAGCAAACTCCTTACCAGTCTTGAAGTGTGCTGGCTTGGCAATCAAGATGATAACCTCTGTTTCGCGCTGATTACCGATTTTGCTGACGCAGCGACGGAAAGTACGGAAGAACAACGTACGCTGTTAAGTCAGGCAATGTCGGCAATGCACGTGCTTAACCAGCGCTATCCCTGTCGCCGTCAGCGCTTTTATTTGCTTCACCGGTCGCCTGAATGGAACGCTTCTCAGGGGATCTGGATGGGTTATGAACGTAAACGAGGCAAGCTGGCGCTACTGAACAGTTGGTTACGTCATCCAGAAACGCAGTTTTCCAGCGTTGCAGACATACCCGCCAATTGCTTACCTGCAGACATCAGGTATGTCATCACGCTGGACAGTGACACGCTCCTGCCGCGTGATACCGCGCACAAACTGGTCGCAACAATGGCACATCCACTTAACAGACCTGAATACGATCCGCTGCGTCAGAGGGTAGTCAAAGGCTACGGTATTTTACAGCCGGGGCTGGCTGAAGAGATGCCCCGAGACGGTCAGGGGCGTTATGCGGCCATGCGCAGCAGCGTACCGGGTAATAACCCTTATTCAATGATGTCTTCAGATATCTATCAGGATCTTTTTGAAGAGGGATCCTTTGTCGGAAAGGGAATTTATGACGTTGATATTTTTGTGCAGGCCACCGCCAACACCTGCCCGGAAAATCTGGTTCTCAGTCATGACCTTCTTGAAGGATGCTATGCACGCGCCGGGCTGCTGAGCGAGGTCTTACTCTACGAGCAGTACCCGAACAACTACCTGTCCGACGTCGCGCGCCGTACGCGCTGGATCCGTGGCGACTGGCAACTGCTTAACTGGCTTAAGTTCCGCGTCAGAAAAGCGGATGGCAGACAGGATAAAAACCCGTTATCGGCTCTCTCTCGCTGGAAACTGTTTGATAACCTGCGCCGCAGTCTGGTCGCCCCCGCCTTACTGGTGCTGCTATTTAGCTCACTGTTGTTGGTGCCTAATCCAGGGTACTGGCTGGGCGTGCTAATCCTCATCTGGTTGCTGCCTGCCGCGTTCTGTATCACTCTCGATCTGGTCAACAAACCGCTTCGCCGCCCTCTGAGGCAACACCTGGCGCTGGTTACGGCCGGTGCGCTGAAGCGAATTTCGCGAACCGGACTCAACTTTGTTTTATTGCCGCATGAGGCGAGCTATTCACTGTATGCGATCGCCGTTACGCTCTGGCGCCTTGGCATCAGCCAGCGCAATCTCACCCAATGGACCAGCCACATTCCGGACAGTCTTCAGACCAGCGCTTCTGTGTTTCGTTTTTATCGGGCGATGTGGCTGAATGTAGCTTGTGGTGTGGCATTCACCGCGCTGACTCTGCTACTGGCACCACAATGGCTGGCGATAGCTCTGATCATTAGCCTGGCGTGGTGCCTGGCACCGCTGTTGCTGAGTTGGTTGAGCCGCCCGCCAGCGAGCAAGACTTTCCTGCCCAGCCCACAACAGAAACAACTACTGCGTCAGACCAGCAGAGAAATCTGGGCTTTTTTTGAGACATTTGTTACAGCCCAGGAAAACTGGCTTCCCCCCGACAATTATCAGGAAATCCCTGAACCGAAAATAGCTCACCGCACGTCACCCACTAACATCGGCCTTTCCCTGCTGGCTAACCTTACGGCATGGGATTTTGGCTACCTTCCTGCCGGGTCAGTATTGCAGCGCATCACACAAACGCTCGATACTCTGGATAAGATGGAGCACTACCGTGGACATTTATATAACTGGTATGACACCCGCACGCTTGCTCCGCTTAGCCCGCGTTATGTTTCCAGCGTCGACAGCGGCAACATGGCTGGTCATTTACTGACGCTACGCGAAGGACTGTCAGCCATGCGTCATCAGCCCGTCGTCAACGTTGCGCACGTACTGGAGGGGCTGAACGATACCCTGCATGTCCTGGAGAAACACTGGGGTTATAACGCGCCAGCCAGTCTGTATCTGCTGCGTATGCAGTTTATCAGTGCAGCGTCGTTACCCTCAGGACAAATGCCGGATGCCCTCCAAAAAATGCAGGCATACTGCAACGATCTGATCCAGCGATCTAAAGATCAAAGCAGTATTGTAGCGTGCTGGACAGCACGTCTGGACAGTCAGCTGCAGCAGCTCAACGATGAATGGTCGACGCTGCTTGGCTGGTTACCCGTGCAGCATAATGCCCAGCTGCTGCCTACCCTGAGTGAGATCGCAGGCGCGCAATGCATTGAGGAAGTTATCCCTCCGCCAGCCGTGATAGCCCAGGCCCGTCTGCGGCTGGCCATTATCAGTGAACTCGAACAACGGCTGGCTGATAATGCGCGAATGGATTTTGCGTTTCTCTACAATGATGCCACCAGCATGCTGAGTGTGGGTTACAACTGCGATACCAACACCCTGGACAAAAGCCACTACGATCTGCTTCCCTCTGAAATCCGTCTGACCAGCTTTGTCGCTATTGCAATGAATCAGCTACCGCTTAAAAGCTGGTATGCACTTGGCCGACTGTTTACCACTATAAATCGTGAAACCGCCCTGATGTCCTGGAGCGGTTCAATGTTTGAATATCTGATGCCGAATTTGGTGATGCCGACCTGGCGCGGCAGTCTGCTGGATGAAATGAGCAAATCCGCGGTAATAAGACAGATACACTGGGGCAAAGAGCGTGGTGTGCCATGGGGCGTGTCCGAGTCTGGCTATTATGCTTTTGATGTTCAAAACAATTATCAGTACCAGGCTTTTGGCGTACCCGGTCTGGGTCTGCGGCGCGGGCTTGCCGACGATATGGTGGTAGCCCCGTATGCCACGCTCCTGGCGCTGCTGGTTTCACCGCAAAAGGCCTGCGAAAATCTGCTCAGGCTGGAGAAGAATGGCGCGCACGGCGAGTATGGTTTTTATGAAGCGCTGGACTATACGCCATCGCGGCTGGCAACCGGGCAGCTTTTTTTGGTGGTGCAATCCTGGATGGCGCACCATCAGGGCATGGGGTTCCAGGCGCTGGGACATCTGCTGCTTGATGCACCTATGACCGGGCGGTTCATGTCGAGCCCCGCATTCAGATCAGCCAGCCTGCTTTTACAGGAACGCGTTCCCGATGCGGTCGATCTCTACAGCCCGCGCCGCCATTTTGAGTCCCACGAAGGCAGAGTGAAGCCTGTGCGCTATGAGCCGCGAATTTTCACCCATGCGGATAGTCCAACGCCCGAAATACAGTTATTGTCCAACGGACATTACCATCTGATGATAACGCCCGGCGGCGGGGGTTACAGTCGCTGGAAAAACATCGCGCTGACACGCTGGCGCAGCGATACCACCCGGGATAACTGGGGAACATTCTGTTATATCCGCGATCCGCTCACTGACGAAGTGTGGAGTAATACCTGGCAACCTACGGGTGGCGGCAGCGCGGACATCAGCGACGAAATCATCTTTACTGATGCGGGTGCCGAATTCAGACGCGTGCTCGGCTCGCTCAGCGTTAAAACCCAGGTCGTGGTCTCCCCGGAAGATGACATCGAACTACGTCGTGTCACCCTGACGCATCACGGCCGAACACCGCGGGCGTTATCGCTGATGACCTATGCCGAAGTGGTGCTTGCCCCGGATGCGAGCGACCAGTCACATCCGGCGTTCAGCAACCTGTTTATCCAGACTGAAACCGATCCCACGCGAGATGCCATCCTGTGCCACCGGCGTTCACGCTCGCCGGATGAGCAGAGCCCGTACCTGTTTCATATGATGGTAGTTCATGGTGATTATTCAGAGAACGTTTCATTCGAAACCGACAGAGCCAGGTTTATTGGCCGCGGAAAAAGCCCGGCTGACGCCCAGGCGGCCAACACGGACGGGCCGCTTAGCAACACCTCCGGCGCCGTGCTGGATCCGATACTGTCAATACGTCACGCTTTTACACTCCAGCCCGGACAGCCGGTCACCATTGATATCGTTTATGGCATCAGCGAAAACCGTCAGCAAAGCCTCAAACTGATGGAAAAATACCGCGATCATCCTATCGCCGATCGCGTTTTTGAACTTGCCTGGTCCCACAGTCTGGTGGTGTTACGGCAGATGAACGCCAGTGAAGACGACGCGACGCTGTTTAACCGTCTCGCCAGCACCATACTTTATCCCTGCCAGGAATTACGCGGTGACGAACAGGCCATCAGCCGTAACCGGCGCGGTCAGTCTGGCCTGTGGGGCTGGGGTATTTCAGGTGATTTGCCGCTTGTGCTGATCAGCATCACCAGTGAGGAGAGAATCGCCTCTGTGACCACACTGATTCAGGCACATCGATACTGGCGACTGAAAGGGCTGGAGGTGGATCTGGTTATTCTGAATAACAGCCCCGGTGGCTATCAGCATGTGCTGCAGACGCAGATTATGGATTTAATCTATGCGGGTTCAGAAGCCAGCCTGTTAGATGAACCTGGCGGGATTTTTGTCCGTAACGGCGATCATTTGTCCGCCGAAGACAAGCAGTTGCTGATAAGCGTGGCTTGCCTGAGCCTGGACGATCGCGCTGACGGCATCAACGAACAGCTTAACCAGCGTCTTCATACAACAAAAAAAATTGTCAGGCCTTTTGTGCCGTCGGTGACAGCTGAGGAAAGTAACCATACCGACTGGATACCGGATACTGACCTGTTAAGCCATTTCAACGGGTACGGCGGATTTTCTCAGGATGGCCGTGAATATCAGATCCTCTTAAGAGAAAATGCCCCGACGCCGGCACCCTGGTCAAATGTGCTGGCAAACGAGGAGTTTGGCAGCGTGATTTCTGAAGCGGGTCAGGCTTACAGCTGGTTTGAAAATGCACACGAATACCGTTTAACGCCCTGGGAAAATGATCCGGTGAGTGACCGAAGCGGTGAAGCTTTCTATCTGCGCGATGAAGAAAGTGGCGCATGCTGGTCACCCATGGCCTTGCCCATGCGCGGTCACGGGGATTATCTCACCCGCCATGGTTTTGGTTACAGCGTGTTTGCCCACCGTGAATATGGCCTGGACAGTGAAATGACGGTACTGGTGGACGGACAGGCTCCGGTTAAGCTGACAATCCTGAAGCTTACTAACCACTCAGGCCGTACACGTAAATTATCTGTCACCGCCTATGTGGAATGGACACTAGGGGCAACGCGCACTCACTCTGCCGCGCATATCATCACGCATTCGCCCAGCCTTCCTGATGGTAGTGCGGTAATGGCAAATAACTTTTACGGTTCTAACGGCGGTGAACGCACTGCCTTTTTTGCCGTTAACGATCCTCAGAGTACGGTAACGGGCGACCGCCGCGAGTTTATAGGGCGTAATGGCTCACTGCGCGCCCCGGCCGCCATGAAGCTTCGTAGACTCTCGGGCAAAACGGGGGCCGGACTTGATCCCTGTGCCGCACTACAGTCGATAACCTCCATTATTGACGGTGACGAGAAAACCTTTGTTTTTGTCCTCGGCGTGGCGGGTAACCCGACACTGGCTCAGGAGAGGGTTGCCCGTTTTCTGAGTGAGCATAACGCGCGCCAGGCGCTGGACCAGGTTCATCATTTCTGGCACAACGTTCTCGATAAAGTCGTGGTGCGGACACCTGACAGCAGCGTTGATTTGCTGGTGAACGGCTGGCTGCTGTACCAGACATTAGCATGCCGTATTATGGCGCGCAGCGGGTATTACCAGTCTGGCGGGGCATTTGGTTTCCGCGACCAGCTGCAGGATACGCTGGCGCTGAGCAACGTTGCACCGGAGCGGCTGCGCAGTCAGATTGTGCTGTGTGCCTCACGACAGTTTATTGAAGGGGATGTTCAGCACTGGTGGCATCCTCCACATGGAAATGGCGTGCGCACCCGCTGTTCGGATGACTACCTGTGGCTCCCGCTTGCGGTCTGTCACTATGTGGACACAACGGGGGATACCGGGGTGCTCGAGCAGCATATTCCCTATCTTGAAGGACGTCCGCTTATGCCCGGCGAAGAATCTGTCTACGATACGCCGGTTATCAGCCACATTGAAGAGACGCTGTGGCAGCACTGTGTAAAAGCTATTAAGCGGGGACTACACTTCGGCCAGCATGGCCTGCCGCTGATGGGGGCTGGCGACTGGAATGACGGGATGAATCTGGTCGGCATTAAAGGCAAGGGTGAAAGCGTCTGGCTCGGTTTTTTCCTCTACGATATTTTGCAGCGTTTCGCAGCGCTGGCTGAACAGCGCCAGGATACATGCGTGGCGACATTATGTCAGTCAGAAGCGCTGCGCCTGAAAGAAAATCTTGCCTCTTCGGCCTGGGATGGTGCGTGGTACCTGCGCGGCTATTTTGACGATGGTACGCCGCTGGGTTCAGAGGCATCGCAGGAGTGCAGGATCGATGCGATTGCACAAAGCTGGTCCGTTCTGTCCGGCGCAGCTGATCCTGTGCGCAGTGCCCAGGCGATGCAGTCACTGGACAGCTATCTGGTGGATAACGATGCGGGACTGATCAAGCTGCTAACGCCCCCGTTTAATGGTCACGGTACTAACCCGGGTTACATACAGGGTTATCTACCAGGCGTGCGGGAAAACGGGGGCCAGTACACGCATGGTGCCATCTGGGCGGTAATGGCGTTTGCCAGGATGGGGCAGAAAGCACGAGCGTGGCAACTGTGGTCAATGATCAATCCGGTAAACCACGCGCTTCAGGCTGAGGGCGTCAATACCTATAAAGCAGAGCCTTATGTCATGAGTGCAGATGTGTACAGCGTTACGCCCCATACCGGACGCGCCGGGTGGAGCTGGTACACCGGGTCCGCTGGCTGGGCCTACCGTCTGGTCACTGAAGAGTTACTCGGGATAAAACGTTACGGTGAAACGCTGGTTATTCGCACACAATTACCTGATGACTGGCCTTCCTTTAGCATGACCTATCAACACGGGCAGAGTCAGTATTGCATCAGTATTGCACGTGGTGAAAGTCCGTATCAGGTCACAATGGATGGTATTCAGTTGCCGGACGACAGAATTCTTTTAGTTGATGACGGACAAAACCACAGGATTGATATTATTCAGCAATAAGAAAAGGAGGCGATGAGCATAAAGTAGAAATAACAGGTGTGGATGACACACTGCAACGTTAAGTTGGTAGCCGTGTGCAAAAGATATGTTGTTATGCGAAGTCCGCTTTTCGCTCATAGCGCACCTTGTCCCGCACACATGTCCGCTTTGTGCCAGAAGCAGACCTTTCATACTTCATGGTATATTCAGGCAAATAAGCCTTAATGCGATGAAACAAATATTGACGCTTGCTGTACAGGCGGAACGGCGAAGTAACGCTGCATGCGTTTAATCTCCTCTGCGGGTGGCAGACCAAACAGGCGTTTAAACTCGCGATTAAATTGCGACGGACTTTCATAGCCGACGGCGTAACTCGCGGCGGCGGCAGTGATCTGCTGACGTACCATTAACATCCGCGCCTGGTGCAGGCGTACCGATTTTACATACTGCATCGGCGGCATCCGGGTTATTGCTTTAAAATGGCCGTGAAACGTCGGCACACTCATTCCGGCTTCCATCGCCAGTTGCGTCAGCGTTAGCGGCTCAGGGTAAGTGGCATGGATGCGCTGTAGCACTTTACCGATTTTGCCGAACTGCCCTTGCAAGGTCAGCGCGGCGCGCATTGCATTTCCCTGTGCGCCCGTTAATACGCGGAAATAGAGCTCACGTACCCGCGCAGGACCGAGGATCGCCGATTCAAGCGGATTGTTCAGGACTTCAAGCAAGCGCAGCACGGCCGTTTTTACCGCGTCGTCCATTGGGCTCGACATCATGCTTTGCGGCGCGGCTGGAGGATGTCGGGCGTCATGCTGTTCAATCTGCAACATCAGTTCAGCGGCCAACTGAAAATCCAGATGCATATAAATCGCCAGTAACGGATGTTCTGCGGAAGCGTCGGTTTCCATCACAAACGGCACCGGCACCGAAACCGCCAGGTAGTGCTGTTCATCATATAAATAGGTCTGCTGACCAAAATAGCCGCGTTTGCTACCCTGGCAGACAATCACAATCCCCGGATCGTAAAGCACAGGCGTTCTGGCAAGTGGGCGATCGGCACGCAAAATTCGCACATCAGGCAACGCAGTAAGGTTGTACCCCTCCTGCGCCGCAAGTGCTTTAACTAAGGTAATCATCCCGGGCATCACAGCACCTCATAAAATCAGGCAAGAAAAAGAGAAGATACGGCCTAAAAATGTGGCAGAACGTAGAATACCATGCAAACTTCACTGTTCATGGGAGTTCTTTTTATGACATCTGCAAAAACGATTTTAATCACCGGCGTCAGCAGTGGCTTTGGCCGTGCACTGGCGCAGGAAGCCCTCGCCACAGGCCATCGGGTCATCGGTACCGTGCGCAGCCGCGAAGCACAGCAGGCTTTCGAGGCACTTAATTCGCAGCGGGCTTTCGGCCGTCTGCTTGATATCACGGACTTTGAGCGTATTGATGAGGTGGTTGCGGAGATTGAGTCTACCGTCGGTCCGGTTGATGTGCTGGTGAACAATGCCGGTTACGGCCATGAAGGCATAATGGAAGAATCGTCGCTCGCAGAGATGCGCCGCCAGTTTGAAGTCAATGTGTTTGGCGCAGTGGCGATGATCAAAGCCATGCTACCGGGCATGCGCCAGCGCCGTCACGGCCATATTATTAATATCACCTCGATGGGCAGTTTCATTACCATGCCCGGCATCAGTTATTACTGCGGCAGCAAATTTGCACTAGAAGGAATATCAGAAACGTTAAGCAAAGAACTTGCCCTGTTCAACATATATGTGACCGCCGTGGCACCTGGCTCGTTTCGCACCGACTGGGCCGGACGATCGATGGTACGCAGCGCTCGCAGCATCTCGGACTACGACGCTTTATTTGATCCGATTCGTCAGGCACGTGAGGAAAAAAGCGGTAACCAACCCGGCGATCCCGTTAAGGCCGCACACGCCATGCTGGCAATAATTGAGAGTCAGAACCCACCAACGCATTTATTGTTAGGCAGTGATGCATTAAGTTTAGTGCGACAAAAGCTCGCGGCATTAGGTAAGGAAATAGAACAATGGGAAGAAATAACACGTTCAACGGACGGCTGATCAGCTGCTGAGACAGAGAGCATACTGGATAATGGATTATGGTGGGTCGCACAAGCGCTCATTTCGCTCGGGCATCGTGCTGATGCCCTTGCAGTTCAGCTTTTTTACTTTCAGAGCTTCCAGGCTTGCGGTGAAATCAATTTCCGCTCTTCGCTCATAGCAGACATTAATCTGAAGTTAATCCGCTTTGTGCCAAAAGCGGACGTTTGTGAATCGAGATGGTGTGATAGATGTTGTGTTTAATTCCGGGGACAGCTAACCAGTGTTAATGGCAGCGTATGCTGTCAGTTGATAAAAACTTCTGCCACCATGAAAATCCACATCAAAGTACCCACCATCAAAAATAACTTTAATGTATTATCGCTCAAAGGAAAATGATAGGTCGCAGCCACGCCTTTTTTTCGGGCGACAAGAAGTAAAACCGGCGGGAGTAACACTGCCCATATAACAAGTGCTATGCCAGCATAGGAAATGGCAAGCAGAAAACCATCAGGCTTGATAATACAAAACAGAGCCGGAGGTAAATACGTCAAAAGAACAGGTAACATTTCATTTTTCTTTACCATCCGGTTTTTCAATAAGTCACGAAAGTAATCACACAAACCTAACGAAGCTGAGAGCAAAGAAGATAATATGGCAAACATTGCGAAAAAAACCAGTATCACTTCCATTGATGCTACCGCTTTCGCGCCTTCAATCATTCTGATGAAAGGACCTATATTACCGCCGGAACGCTTGATTTCTGCAAAGGTGGCCTTATCAACCACACCCATAGATAGGGTTAACCAGTAATAGTAGATGAATGCCGAAATAAATACCCCTGCACATAAGCTTCCAACAACCTTTTTATAATTAGTCCGACCATAAATTTTGATGAGCGAGGGAATACTTCCATGAAACCCAAAGGATATAATGCAGACTGGAATGATTAAAATAAACGAAGAGACGCCATTTAATTCGGGGTTGTCAGTTAAATATTGAAGTTTGACACTTTCAAGCAAACTACCGGTGGCTAGGAAAAAAGTTATAAATTTTGCTGCAACGAAAAATGAAATAACGTAATTTGCTGTCGACCCACCCATGTAAATCAGAGATGAAACCAGAAAAGTGATTAACAAAACAGACCATGTCGCTCCATTAATGCCAAATAATTTATTAATCACCCCGGAAAAGGCAGACGATGCGCCAGAGATATAAGCATAAGTGATTACATAGAGAACAAACAGAAAGCTTGCATTAACGATCACGCTGATCCTGTGGCCCAGAAGATCCTTTGTAAAAGTATGAAAGCTTGTCCCGGAAGGAAATCGCAAATTTACATCAACCAGCATTAATCCGGTTAGAAGCATGAAAAATGCTGAGATCGATAGCGTGATTACCCCTTTTGTAAACCATACATTTTCAAGAGCCAGAGGAAGCGCAAACATGCCTCCACCCACTATCGTTGCAACCACTAAGGTTGTTCCATGGCTGAGCCCGGCAATATTTTTCATCATATTCCATTTCTCATAATGCCCGGCAAAGGCCGGGCAAAAGACAGACTACATTACTTCGTTATAGGCTAGTTTAAAACAGTTGTGAAAACGATCGATATGTTCTTTTTCATGTAATGCTGAAATAGCACACCTCAGTATGGCATTCCCCTCTGCGACCGTAGGGAACATCGCCACAGTAGTAGCGAATCCATGTTGGTGCATCTTCTTACACATCGTGATTGCGGTATCTTCATTACCGATGAGAATACCTCGTATCGGCATTCTTGTCCCTCTGTTGATGACGTCAGTATCAGCAAATTTTTCATCAAAATATGCGATAACGTCCTGCAACTGCACCTGTCTCCTGGCAACGGTGCCATCAAGGTGTAGGTCAGCAGCGGCCAGGCATGCCGCCATTCCCGGCAAGCTAGGAGGACCGCCAAATGCGTACGTGGTCCCGTAGGTTTTAATGAATTTAATCGTTTCCTCGAAGTTGCATGCAATAAATCCTCCATGCGAACCAAAAGCTTTAGACAGCGATCCCGCAATAATAATCCTGTCGTCCAGCTTATTGTCGAGGCATTCCATTACATAACCGGAGCCGTTTTCACCGAAGATAGAGGTTCCATGAGCGTCATCAATATAAGCATAACCATTATACTGACTAATTAACTTCGTCAGAAACTTAACCGGCGCCACGCCGCCCATAGAGCCTACACTGTCAGAGATAGATATCGGCGTAAGGCCATTATCATAGGCAAACTTAAATGCCTCTTCAATTTTTTTGTGATCCTGGAAATCTATACGCGCCACATCGCCAAATTGCTGCAACAGCCCCCGATTAATTTGCAAGGTAGCGTGCGCTGTTTTTTCAAGTATGAAATAAGGTTTATTGCTAAAAGTGTATTTTGGCAATGCCCCTGATGCCAGTAATGGCAAAACCGCGATATGACATGGCGTCACCGCATTGAAAGTAAGGGTGCATGCACCTTTCATGATGGCGCTTAGTTTACTTTCAATATCCCTAAAAATGTCTGGCTTAATTCGCGTTCTTGCCACCGAAAGTTGTACGCCAAAACGCTCCATTGCTTCATATACAGCCACTTTAAGTTTTTTGTGCGTTTCGATACCAAGATAAGAGCAGGACACAAACTCGATCATTTCCCTTCCATCATCGAGTCTGATTTTTTTTCCCTCTCTTTCAGTGACAATCAACTCATTGATGTTTTCCGAAAAAACACGTGTTTGATATTTTACAGATTTCTCAATTTTGTTTCTTTGCCAGTTCTGCACTTCGCTCTCCTTAAATAGCTAACTACCAGTAATGACAAAATCGCCAAGGATAATCCACTTAACCCCATCACTTTTTCAAATCCAATCCCTAAAGAAGTAGATTTTGTTACACAATAACTAATAACACCTGCACAGACAGTTTGCGTAAATCCGGTCAATGATGAAGCTACTCCCGTTTTATTACCTTTAATCTGCAATGCGGTGAAATGAGCGACTGGGTAATATGCACCTAATGTAAAATTGAACACAATGGCAGAGAGTAAATATAAAACTGGATCAGGATTTCCGATAATCAAAGGAACTAATGACAGTGCATTGATTCCAAAAAGTAAAAATGGATTTGTGAATGCGTTAAGCTTTGAAGCCTGATTTCCTGCTATGAAAAAAAGAACAGAAAGTGAAAAGACCAGTGAGTATTGAAAAGGCGTAAACTTTAAATTTTCAATAAAAATTACAGGCGTCAACGTAATAAAACAAAAAAGCGAACTCAGAATCAAGGAAACCAAAGCTGTCCCCGAAAAAAATTCGGTTGTCATAAAGCTGCCGTTATATTCTTCAGGCTTCTCTCCTGAACCAGGTAAACTTTTCGGAGCAAGAATGACCGTGATTATTCCAAAAATGAACATCGTTAAAAATATGTAGTTCCAGCTTACATAACCCAGCATTGCTCCGCCCGCGAGCGGTGCGAGCAGAGGAACTATAGCACTGGCAGAGGAAATGTCAGATAGGGCTTTTTTTAAGCTTTCAGCTGGAAAACTATCTTTTGCGATAGCTCTGGATAATACCGGTCCTGCGCCAGCACCCACGGCCTGTATAAATCTTCCTGCCATAAGTAAATAGATATTTTCAGCCATATAGCACAGCAGGCTACCTGCTGAAAAAACGATAAAACCTGCCGTTATCGTTTTTATTTTTCCTAACCTTTCACTTACAAAGCCTACACATAACTGGCTGATAGCATAAATGATAAGAAACCCGCTGACCGAAAGCTGAATAAGCGAATAATCAACCTGAAAAACTTTTTGCAGATCTGGCAGAGCCGGAACAATCATGTCGGTAGCCAGAGCTGACACAGATGCAGCCATTACAAGATATAAATACACTCGGTTCATAATCAAAATTAGCTTAAGCTCTAAAGAGCAACCAAGCTATCAAAACAACTTATAAATATCAATTTATCTTATGTAATCATAGTGCTATACAGCGTTCAGCTAAAAAAAACCTCCTTTAAATAAAAATAATATTAAAATCAATAACATATTAATTAACTGTACGATTAATGATCAGCTATTTAAGGTATTCTGTTCACGAAAAAAACAATTTAATTCCGGTTAGAAATCTATTTGTAAAATAATGATTACACAGATAGTGCTACTGAAAGGAAAGAATTAAGAATCATTCACCGCAAACCCAGCAATAACGATAGATGATAAAATCGTGATCGGTTTTTAACCACATGACAGATAGGAATCTGCTAAAAAAGTGATTTGTTAACTTTACACTTTTATGTGACATTTTTATAACAAATGAAGATGGAACTGTTGACTGGTAGCGCCTCATATATTAAATGAGGTTATCTGATGCGGTGCGCCTGAATGATGAGGCAGGTCGTTTCGCCGGCATCGCGCTGGCTATGGTAAGGGTTGACTACTTCCGGCAGTTCTACAGTTACTATACGCTGCATGAACGCGACGTCCTGGCGCTGATACTGGTTGACACCTCCGTGTTGTATATACGCCCTTTTCCGGACACGGCCATTAACCGCAGCCTTTCCTCCAGCCCGCTGTTCACAACGGTCCTGAAAACGTCAGCCAGTGGCAGCGCTACGTGGCGTTCAGCACTGGACGGCGTCGAGCGGGTATATGGCTACGCCCGTCTTGAGCAGTATCCCCTGATAGTCACGGCGGGATATGACCGTGATGCAATCAGGACGGCGTGGTTCTCTGCCAACGCTGCCGACGTTGTGCTGAACCTCGTGTTGCTTGTAATGATTACCGGCATGGGTATGTTTGTGCTCCGGCAGGTAAAGGCTAACGTCAGAAACCAGCTTGAACTTTCTGACGGCCAGGCAGACCAGGCTGACCGTCTTAAGCAGCAGGCTGACAGGGCGCTTTATAAGGCGAAAAGCAACGACCGTAACCGCATTCATGACATGAGTTAAAATGGTTTTCCGGGTAAGGGCATGCTGTCCGGCGCTGGGAAGATTTGTCCCCACTTATTGAGACCTGTCTTTCATTATTGCCGATTCTGTTCGCATACTTATCGCTGGTAAATGCGCTACCGGCACAGAGCTGACTGCTGCATAAGACGATGTCCGCTTTCTGCCAGAAGCGGAAGTAGCGCATGAACTGTTATGGTAAATTTGAACGTCCGGCTTAATCACTTGAGGATAAGCAGAATGCTTCTGGAGAAGCTCAGATTGCTTGAGTGCAGCCTTCACGGCGACAGGCGCAATGATCCGGAGTGGCTGGAACTGATTCTTCATCCTGAATTCCGTGAAATCACCCGGTCAGGTGTGACGGTCGACCGGTCAGAGACCATTGCGTCGCTTCTAAGTGAAAAGGCTGCACCGTATATTCTCAGCAGCGATTTCCGTCTTACGGAGATGGGCTGCGGTTACGCTCTGCTTCGCTATCGGACGTTTTACGCTGATGGCAGCCATCATGCATTACGTTCCTCTTGCTGGATTTGTTCGGATGAGGGCCAGTGGACCCTGTTTTTTCACCAGGGAACGCCAGCTGCAGGCAATGCCGGGGTTCAGGGTTGAGTTGCACACTTAGGACAGAGAGAATGTGTTTATGCGGAAGATTATTGTTGTGCCATACGATGATAGATGGCCTGAGATGTTTGAAGCTGAAAGTTTACTGATAAAAACATTGCTCGGTGGAATGGCTAAGGATATCCATCATATTGGAAGCACGTCAGTTCCTGGTCTCTCAGCAAAGCCCGTAATTGATATGCTACTTGAAGTTTCCGACATCAATGAACTGGATAAGTACCATTCAGCAATGGCCCACGCCGGGTATGTTGCTCGCGGTGAGAACGGGATTGCGGGGCGCAGATATTTCATTAAAGGTGGTGATCAGCGTAGTCATCAAGTCCATGCGTTTGCAGTCGGAGATATGCAGGTATTGAGACATCTTGCTTTCCGTGATTATCTTCGAAGAAACAACGACATTGCAGAAGAGTATGCTGAGATAAAACACGCAGCTGTATTACTCAGCAGGAACGATGCTCATCGCTATAGCGCCCTCAAAGCGAAATTTATAGAGCGTCATCAACAACTAGCGCTAGCTGTCTGAGAACGATTGAGATTGAGTTCGTTGCCGGGAGGGTATGTTCAATAACGATGAATTCACTGAGTAGTCATCAGTCAACGTCTGCTGTGATCCTACCCACGTAATGTGGACACGGCCCTAAGCGAGGTTTTGGTTTTCAAACTGTTCCGGGCTAAGACCGCCACAGGCACTGTAACGACGCCAGCGATTGTAATCGCACTCGATATAATTAAACACTGCCGTTCGCATTATTTCCCGGCTGGCAAAGTTCTCTCCGTGGATACATTCCACCTTCAGTGAGTGAAAGAAGCTTTCCGCACAGGCATTGTCGTAACAACAGCCTTTAGCGCTCATACTGCCCTGCAGATTATGCCGTTTCAGTAAGCTCTGGTAATTCGTTGAACAGTACTGACCACCCCGGTCTGTGTGCACGATGACATTTTCCGGGCGTTTACGCCGCCATAACGCCATCTGCAGTGCATCGCAGGCAAGCTGTGCCGTCATCCGTGAGGACATCGACCAGCCAATGACTGACCGCGACCACAGGTCAATCACCACCGCCAGATACAGCCAGCCTTCACCGGTGCGCAGATACGTGATGTCACCCACCCACTTCTGATTCGGGCCGCTGGCGTAAAAGTCCTGATTCAACAGATTCTCGGATACTGGCAGACCATGCTCACGGTAACTGACCGGGCTGAACCGGCGCGAGGCTTTCGCCCGCAGCCCCTGACGACGCAGACTGGCGGCGATAGTCTTGATGTTGTACTCCGGCAGTTCATCAGCAAGACGAGGTGCTCCATAACGCTGTTTTGCCCTGGCAAAGGTCTGTCGAACCGCATCATCGCAGACAAGTCGGAACTGTTGACGTCGGTTTATCTGGTGACGACGCTGACGCCAGGCATACCAGCCACTGCGGGCGACCTGCAGTACCCGGCACATGGCTTTAATACTGAACTCAGCCTGATGCTTTTCGATAAAGACATACTTCATTTCAGGCGTCTGGCGAAGTATGTCGCGGCCTTTTGGAGAATGGCCAGCTCCTCGCCCCGTTCAGCCAGTTGGCGTTTGAGGCGGGCATTCTCAGCGGCGAGTTCGCTCTCACGTTCAGAGGACGTTGCCTGTTGCTGCCGCTTGCTACGCCAGGTGTAAATTTGCGACTCATAAAGGCTGAGTTCGCGGGCGGCTGCGGCCACACCAATGCGCTCGGCCAGTTTCATGGCTTCGTTGCGGAATTCAGGTGTATGTTGCTTGCGTGGCTTTTTGGTGGTTGATACTGATTTTGTCATGTGAGTCACCTCTTGCTTGAGAGTTTACTCACTTAGTCGCGTGTCCACTATTGCTGGGTAAGATCATAGCGTTTTTTCATGATGACAAGCACTATTTTTAGTAGGGACGATTCATTATTTATTCATTTTTTTTCAGCTATCTGTTTGGCCTTAATCTTAAGGTGGACACACTGCAAGTGATGAAAGCTGGTGCCTGGTCAGTTTTTTGTAATAAATTCACCAACTCCATATCTTTTCATTCAGTAAAATTGAACAAAAAGACCAATAATTTACATTATGTTACTTTTATTGACTTAAAATAAACTTAATAATGACATACCTTACAAAGCATTGATGACCGCCGCTTTTCCGGAAAATTAATTATATATCAGAGAGAAAATGATTAACCCTTTTCTTTTGCAGAAAAAAAACCTTAAAAAAGTAATAAAAATTTTTATTTCCGTTAGTAGCATTTTTATAAGTTCGGGCGTTTTACCGGCCAGTCAAAAGATAGACATCCAGGATGAACGGGTTTTGAATAATCCTCCTGAAATAGTTAAGAAAGGGGATGTTCTTTACTTTGACGGCCAAATAACAAATGAGGCCTATGTATTATTCTTAAAAGAAATCGGCAACTCCAGAATCAAAACCGTCTCTGTTAACAGCATTGGTGGAGATGTGGAAAATGCTTTATCCATAGCCAGTTACATTAAAAAAAATAATATGGATATAGAAGTTCGCAGCGTCTGTGCCTCTGCGTGTGCTAACTATCTATTTGTGGCAGGTAACCGTAAATTAATTAATAATGATTCATACATCCTGTGGCACGGTGGCGCCAACGGACCAGAGCAAGAAGTTGAAATTTCTGGGGATATAACCCGCGCAGAATTTTTCAGGCTTGAATCCGTTCAACAGATAAAGAAAAAGGAAGCACTCTTTTACAAGGAGGCAGGGGTAAGAAATGAGATATGTTATTGCCCACAGCTAAAAAATAACTATCACGATACTTTCCCGGAAAAATGGTTTTCATATTCTCCGGAAGATATGAACAGATTTGGCATAAAGAATATCTCTTTTGCCACTACACCTTCTCAATGGCTTATGTCAATGAGAAAAAAACACGTCATCTTTGCCCATTATTGTAATCAGGAGTGAATCGCCACGGATAATCTAGACACTTCCGAGCCGTTGATAATACTGGTTTTCATATTCTGTCGGTGACATTTGATCGCTAGAACCATGCCGACGCTTACTGTTATAAAACATTTCGATGTAATCAAAAATATCGCTGCGGGCTTCTTCCCG
>NZ_JBGCUC010000024.1:0-55772 GCF_043420595.1 Erwinia plantamica | reverse complement strand
CGGCGAGTAGCGCAGCTTGGTAGCGCAACTGGTTTGGGACCAGTGGGTCGGAGGTTCGAATCCTCTCTCGCCGACCATATTCCTGAAACCTTGCCGAGGCAGGGTTTTCGCTTAAAGCGATTTAAGCCGCAGTAAAAGCAGTATTCGGCGAGTAGCGCAGCTTGGTAGCGCAACTGGTTTGGGACCAGTGGGTCGGAGGTTCGAATCCTCTCTCGCCGACCACTTTAAGAAAAAGCCAGCTCTCGAGCTGGCTTTTTTGTCTCTGTAGCTTCCAGAGGATGAGAAGCTCCGAAGGAGGTTTGCGCCGAGCGCAGCGAGACAACGTTGCTTCCCGCCTTCATAACGTCCCGGCTTTCGTGCGTTTTACAGTAAACAGCGCTTCCGGCGAGGGCTTCTCTGCTTTGTCTCTGAAAGACGACATTCATCTCATTGTTATTTAAAAGGTTTACCCGCCTGTACATAAGCTGTCGCTGACTGACGACGCTGTAAACGGCCTCTGTTGTTTTTTAGCGACGGCCCCTGAAAAGTAATATAAGAATATTTTCAGGATAACAGGCTGAATTTAATAAAAATAAGCATTGTTCACAGGCGTAGCTGAAGACCTGGCACGGTATATGCTACAATCCCCCTGTAGAATGCTCATTCCATCTCTTATGTTCGCGTAAGCTTCATAAACCCGGGAATGATGCAGAGCCATTAGGGTACCTGTTGTCCATCTGCCGCTATCGCCGTCAGGCCTTAACGGAGGTTCAGGGCAAAACGTTGAGTCAGGTACCAGCCGGTCTTTCGGCCTGTTTATTTACACCCGCCAAATCGGCGGGTGTTTTTTTATCGGGCTACAGGTAAAAAAAAGCCGGGCAGGGCGCCCGGCTCGTTAATCCAGCCTGGATCAGGGATTGTTTTTCAGCGTTAGCAGCAAACCGTCGCGACGCATTTGCGCGGCTTCTTCCGGCTTGTGCTGACGATCCAGCGTGTCGGCCAGCCAGGCGTAGTCAAACGCGTCAGGACGCTGCTTCAGCGCCTCACGGAAAGCTTCGCTCGCCTGCTCCCACTCGCCGTGCTTCATCAACAGCTGACCCAGCGTACTGTGCAGCAGCGGCGTAGCGCCGTGCTGCTTGATCTGCTGGCGGAGCGCTTTTTCAAGCTGTTCAGGATTGCCGGTTTTCAGGCGCGGCATCAGCAGCACCAGTCGCTCATCGTAACCGCGCTTCAGGCCGTCCAGCACGATGGTCTGCGCGCTGTCATGATCGTCACAAACGATCAGATGATCCGCCATTGCCACCTGCAATGCCGTTTCCTGACGCGTTTTACGACTCTGGCCATGCCACCAGCGCTTCAGGCCTTCGCTGCCCTGATCGGCCATCGCCTGATTCATCAGGCCCAGCCAGGCCTGCTGCTGTAGCGCCAGACGGTGCGTTTCATCGGCAACGTGCGCTTTTTCCATAGCGGGCAGGATATCCAGCAAGGCGCTCCATGCGCCGGTGCGAACGTAGGCCTGCTCGGCCAGACGCAGCACTTCCGGATGGCGAGGCGCGACCTCCAGCAGGCGATCAACGCCGTTACGCGCAGCATGATCTTCATTACGCGCCAGCTGTAAACGCACGCGCGTAATTTCCACCGGCAGCTGATCGTTGCCGGCCAGCTCGGTAGCGCGTTCCAGATGCTGATTAGCGCGCGCCTCATCGTTACGCTGCTGAGCGGCTTCCGCCGCCAGCAAATAGTTAACCATCGGCTGTTCAGCGTGATCCGCATTGCGCGACAGCAGCTTTTCAACCTGACGATGATCGCCTTCCGCCAGTTTGATCAGCGCGGCGTTAGTCTGCTTACGCGCCCGGCTGCGCTTGCGTCCCTTAAACCAGCCGCGGGTTTTGGCGCCGGTGCGGAATAAACGGCGCAGGATCCACTCGACGAACAGGATCACCAGCAGCGAAAGGATCAGCACGATCGCCAGCCCTGTGACGCTGGTTTCAATATTCCAGTTGTCGGTCTGGATCAGCACGTAACCCTGATGGCCCGCCAGCATCGGGCCAAGCACGACGCCGACCATCAGCAAGACAAAAATAATCAGTACTTTAAGCATGCTCATTCTCCCTGCTGCTGTTGGACACCCGGCTGGGCCAGCAGGTTGCGCACGCGCGTTTGCATCAGCTTATCCAGCATCGGCTGGCTTTGCAGCGTATCCGGCACGTCCATCGACACGCTCTGCTGGCTCAGCTCGTCCAGCTGGCTCAGGAAGGCTTTAGTCGCCGCATCGTTAGTGTCGAACCAGGCACGTACCCAGGCAGAAACCGTATCAATAGACTGCTTATAAACCTGATCCTGATGACGCGGTACGGCCTGAGCGGCAATCAGCAGGCGCGAACGGATGTTTTCCCGCAGGTAAATATCCTGATTAGGGGCCAGCAGCGGCTCAGCGGTGGTGTCGCGGCGGCGGATGGTGATGAAATCATCCATAAAGTTATGCCAGCTTTTCACCAGGTTCTGTCGCCACTCGCGTAGCGAAGAGGAAAGCTCACCGCTGTCGGCGTCCATCGGCGCGTCGTCGCTGTCGTTATCGGCCAGGCGCAGATTATCCACGCCGTTGGAGAGCTGGTTCAGCTTGAGGATAATGCCGTCGTAGTCGACCTGACTGACGGCGGAGAGCGAACTGATATCCTGGGTTAACGCGCGACGCGCGTCGATCAGGCTGGGATCGTTCATATCGGCCAGGCTGGCATCGGCGCTTTTCAGCAGCGCGGCGGCCGTGGTCACATCCTGATCGCTCCACAGTTTGCGCCCGGCCAGCTTGACCAGGTAATCCGCCTGCGCCAGCAGCCAGGTGTGTGCGTCATTGCCGGAGATAGTCGCCACTTTCTCTTTCAGCTCTTCCAGCTGCTTGCTCGTGGCCGCCTGCTGAGCGCGTGCGGTATCCAGCGCGCTGCTCTGCGTGGCCAGCTGACGCACCAGATTCTGTTTTTCGCCAGCGGCGTCCTGCTGCAAACTGGCAAGCTGGTCAGCCAGCGCCTGGTTGGTCGCGGCCTGCTGCTGAGCCTGAGTGCGGGCGTGGAAATAGAGGCCTGCGCCCGTAGCCAGCGCAATCGCAATCGCCAGCACGGCCAGCGCCGTACCGGCATTGCGCGGCTTACGGTCGGGCTGTTGCTTTGGCGTTAAGGTCGCTTCCTCCGGGGTGGTTGCTTCAACCATGGCAGAGGACTCTTTTTGTTCCGTCATTGTGGCACATCCCATATTTAAGTTTATTGTAACGCGCGCAGTAAGGCGTCGTTATCGGCACCCTCGGCCACCCTGATATCGCGCCAGCCCAGTTCTGCGGCACGGGTAGCCAGGCGTTCACTGACGACAATCAGCCGACAGTGCAGAAGCCATTCCTCGCGATCGATCTCCGGGAACAGCGAATAAAGCTGCTGTAGCATTTCGCCGCTGGTAACCACCAGCGTATCCACCTGCCGGTCACGCCAGCGGCGGCCTTCAATGGCGCCCTGATAAATTTTCGCACAGCGTTGATAGCATTCAACAAACTGTACATCAGCGCCGCGCTGTTGCAAGGTTTCCGCCAGTAATTCCCGCCCGCCGTTGCCGCGCAGGATCAGCGCGCGTTTGCCGGCTACCTGCTGTAAGGCAGGAAGCTGGATTAAGATCTCACTGGTTTCGCGCTCGTGCGGCCAGACGACATCGTGTCCGCTGACGGTATGCAAGGCGAGCGCGGTAGTGCGGCCTATAGCATAGTAGTGCAGTGAAGCGGGCCACGACACGCCGGCTCGCACTAAGGCGGGATGAGCGTAATGGATCGCATGCTGCGACAGAAGAAAAACCAGATCGCCGCTTTGCAACGACGTCAGCTGGTTCGGGAGATCGTCCAGACCGGTGCCCGGCGTAAATTCAATCAGCGGCATCGCCCAGGCAACCCGGCCAGCGGTACGTAAACGGCTGACCAACTCTTCGGCCGCCGGTGTCGGACGGGTTACCAGGATGCTCATCTGGGCGGATTTCCTTTATACACTTCCGCCAGAATTTCGCGCGCGCCATTATTCAGCAGCTCTTCCGCCAGCGAGATGCCCATCTTTTCGGCGTCTTCGCGCGGGCCACGGCGCTCGCCACGGATCATAGCGCGCCCGTCCGGCGAGCCGACCAGGCCGCGCAGCCACAGCTCGTCGCCTTCCAGCTCGGCAAAGCTGCCGATCGGCACCTGACAGCCGCCTTCCAGCCGGGTATTCATCGCCCGCTCGGCCTTGACGCGCACCGCGGTGTCTTCATCATTCAGCGCGGCGAGCAGCGTAATGGTCTGCGCGTCGTCAAGACGGCATTCGATCCCGACCGCGCCCTGGCCGACCGCAGGCAGCGACTCTTCCGCAGGCATGGCATGGCGAATACGATCGCCCATGCCCAGACGCTTCAGTCCGGCGACAGCAAGGATAATGGCGTCGTATTCGCCCGCATCCAGCTTGCTTAAGCGGGTGCCGACGTTCCCGCGCAGCGAGCGGATAACCAGATCCGGACGGCGCGCGCTCAGCTGACACTGGCGGCGCAGGCTGCTGGTGCCGACCACCGCGCCCTGAGGCAGCGCGTCCACGGAATCAAAGCGATGGGAAACAAAGGCGTCCAGCGGATCTTCGCGCTCGCAAATCGTGACCAGCCCCAGGCCCTGGGGAAACTCGACCGGCACATCCTTCATGGAGTGAACGGCAATATCTGCACGGCCGTCCAGCAGCGCCTGTTCCAGCTCTTTCACGAACAGGCCCTTGCCGCCGACCTTGGCCAGCGGCGTATCTAAAATGATGTCGCCTTTGGTGACCATGGGCACCAGCTCAACGCTCAGCCCCGGATGACAGGCCATCAGGCGCTGCTGAACATAGTGCGCCTGCCACAGCGCAAGTGGACTCTGGCGGGTAGCTATTCTTAAAATTTTGTCTGACATGCTGGTTACCGTTTTTATCGTTCACTGATTATCCTATCATTGATACGGGAAGGCTGACAGTTTCCGCCGCCTGAAACGGCAGGCGCGGGCGGTATGCGGGCTTTTTCGGTCGGGGTGATGGTAAAACGTGCTAAACTGTTTGGTAGCGCAACTTTCTTTACGGTCAACCGACCAGGTGTTAGATTGATCACGTTTCCAGCAATTATTCGCACGACTATTTTTAAAGCAAGCGGCGGATGTCGGGAACGGGGTTTTTTGCAGGCACTGGGATAATCAGGCGAGACGTCTTGTACCTCTACATTGAGACACTGAAACAGAGACTGGATGCCATCAACCAGCTACGCGTCGATCGCGCGCTGGCGGCCATGGGACCTGCTTTTCAACAGGTTTACAGTCTGCTGCCGACCTTATTACATTATCATCATCCGTTGATGCCGGGTTACCTTGCAGGTAACGTTCCACATGGCATCAGCTTCTACACGCCTGATGAAAGCCAAAAAAATTATCTTTATGATTTAGAAGGCAAATCTGGATCCCTCGCCGCGCTGACGCCGCAGGGCGAGATGCCGATCACCGGCGTTTACTCCATGGGCAGCACTTCTTCCGTCGGCCAGAACGCCACTTCCGACCTGGATATCTGGGTCTGCCATCAATCCTGGCTGGATAACGAAGAGCGGCTGGCGCTGCAAAAGAAATGCACGCTGCTGCAAAAATGGTGCGCCGGTATGGGCGTCGATGCCAGCTTCTTTCTGATCGACGAAAACCGCTTCCGTCATAACGAAAGCGGCAGCCTGGGCGGCGAAGACTGCGGTTCCACGCAGCATATCCTGCTGCTGGACGAATTCTATCGCACCGCGGTACGCATGGCCGGCAAACGCATTCTGTGGAATATGGTGCCGGGCGAAGAAGAAGAGCATTACGACGACTACGTGATGTCGCTGTATCAAAAAGGCGTGCTGACCCCGAACGAGTGGCTTGATTTGGGCGGTCTGAGCACGCTTTCCGCCGAGGAGTATTTCGGCGCGAGCCTGTGGCAGCTCTATAAAAGCATCGACTCGCCCTATAAGGCGGTGCTGAAGACGCTGCTGCTGGAAGCCTACTCCTGGGAGTATCCGGGCACCCGGCTGCTGGCGATGGATATCAAACAGCGCCTGCACGACGGCGAAATCGTCTCTTATGGTCTGGATCCCTACTGCATGATGCTGGAACGCGTCACGCACTATCTCACCAGCATTGACGATCATGCGCGTCTGGATTTGGTACGCCGCTGCTTCTATCTGAAGGTGCGCGAAAAACTTTCCGTCGACAGCGATCCGGGCTGGCGGCGCGAAATTCTCAGCCAGCTGGTCAGTGAATGGGGCTGGGACAAAGAGCGGCTCACAATGCTGGACAGCCGCGCCGAGTGGAAAATCGGCCGCGTACGTGAAGCGCACAACGAGCTGCTGGACGCGATGATGCAGAGCTACCGCAACCTGATCCGCTTTGCCCGCCGCAATAATCTGAGCGTCAGCGCCAGCCCGCAGGATATCGGCGTGCTGACGCGCAAACTCTACGCCGCTTTCGAGGCGCTGCCGGGCAAGGTGACGCTGGTCAATCCACAGATTTCGCCCGATCTTTCCGAGCCGCATCTGACCTTTATTCACGTGCCGCACGGCCGCGCCAACCGCGCCGGCTGGTATCTTTATAATCAGTCGCCGGATATGCAGTCCATCATCAGCCATCAGCCGCTGGAATATAACCGCTACCTGAACAAGCTGGTGGCGTGGGCGTGGTTCAACGGCCTGCTGACCAGCAAAACGCGACTGCATATTAAAGGCAATGAGATTTGCGATCTGGCCAGGTTACAGGAGCTGGTGACGGACGTGTCGCACCATTTCCCGCTGCGGCTGCCCGCGCCGACGGCAAAGGCGCTTTACAGCCCGTGCGAGATCCGCCATCTGGCAATCATCGTTAACCTGGAACACGATCCTACGGCGGCCTTCCGCAATCAGGTGGTGCATTTTGACTTCCGCAAGCTGGACGTGTTCAGCTTTGGGCAGCAGCAGCAGTGCCTGATCGGCAGCATCGATCTGCTTTACCGCAACTCGTGGAATGAAGTCCGTACGCTGCATTTCAACGGCGAGCAGGCGATGATCGAGGCGCTGAAAACCATCCTGGGTAAAATGCATCAGGATGCGGCGCCGCCGGATAACGTCGAGGTCTTTTGTTACAGCCAGCATCTGCGCGGCCTGATCCGCACTCGCGTGCAGCAGCTGGTGTCGGAGTGTATCGAGCTGCGCCTCTCCAGCACGCGCCAGGAACCCGGTCGGTTTAAAGCCGTGCGCGTGGCCGGACAAACCTGGGGACTGTTCTTTGAGCGGCTGAGCGTCTCGGTGCAAAAGCTGGAAAACGCCGTGGAGTTTTATGGCGCCATCTCCAACAACAAGCTGCACGGCCTGTCGATCAAGGTGGAAACCGATCAGACGCGGCTGCCGTCGGTAGTCAACGGCTACGCCAGCGAAGGCATCATCCAGTTTTTCTTTGAGGATACGAAAGACGATCGCGGCTTTAATATCTACATCCTGGATGAGACCAATCGGGTGGAGATCTATCATCACTGCGAGGGCAGCAAAGAGGAGCTGGTACGCGACGTCAGCCGCTTCTACTCCTCCTCGCACGATCGCTTTACCTACGGCTCCAGCTTTATCAACTTTAACCTGCCGCAGTTCTATCAGATTGTGCAGGTGGACGATCGTTTTCAGGTTATCCCTTTCCGCAGCCAGACGCTGACGCAGCTGTGCGCGACCGATTCAGACAACGATCCCAGCGACTACACGCCGCGTTATCAGATGCATTGATACTGCCCGCCATCTGCGGGCAAATGCCATTTCTTCCGCCGTTCTGGCGCTGAAGTACAAATCGCCATGATGCTATTCACAGAGTAAATCATCCCGCGCTCTTGCCCGATATCATCCATTTTATACTCGCGCCGTATTCTCATTTAAAGGCATTACCGCGAGGGATATATGGAAAAAGGACAGGCATTACTCACCAGGGAAGGAAATAAGTTCGGCCTTTTTATTTCTCTGCTTCTGCTCTTGCTCGGCTGCATTCTGTTTTTCTTCTCTTTTGATCGGCAAATCGTTTCCATTCTTAAAACCACGCTGATGCATGAAATGGGCGTGGGCAATAAAGAGTATTCGCTGCTGATTACCGCTTTTATGCTGCCCTATATCGTGATGTATTTTTTCTCGGGCGCGCTGGTGGATAAATTCGGCAGCCGCTGCGTGCTGACCTTTTTAATGCTGCTAATGTCGATAGCCACGCTGATCACCGGCCTGGCGCATTCGCTGACCGGGATGCTGATTGGCCGCTTTATTCTTGGCATAGCGGAGTCCGGCGTCGTGCCCGCCTTGACGCTGGCGATATTTACCTGGTTTAGAGCGGAGCAGCGCGCTTTCGCTTTTCAGCTGACCAATATTATTCAGTCGCTGGGCCTGATCGTTGCGCCGCCTTTTATTGCCTGGGTCACGCTGGCGGGCGGCTGGCGCTGGGCATTCTTTATTCCGGCCGCGGCGGGCATCGTGGTCGGCCTGCTGTGGTTTCTGGCCAGCCGTCGCCAGCCGACGTCGGCGGAGCCGCTGCCGGAAAAAGAGGACGACCGCGTCTCCACGCTGCAACGCTATAAATTGGTGCTGGCTTCCGCGCCCGTCTGGACGCTGATTATCGCGCGGCTGCTGACCGATCCTTTCTGGTTCTTTTATCAATACTGGCAGATCGGCTTTATGCAGGAAAAGCTGGGGCTGAGCCTGGCACGCGTCGGCGAGCTGATGTGGTTTCCGCCGCTGGCGGCGGTGTTTGGCGTGCTGCTGGTGTGCCGGATCTCCGATCGGCTGGTGGCGCGCGGCGTCGAGCCAACCCGGGCGCGGCTGAATCTGATCTGGACGGTAACCTGTCTGGCGCCGCTGATTTTTTTACTGCCCACGGTACAAAACATCTGGCTGGCGGTAGGCATTATGACCGTGATTAATTTTATGTGCACCGCCTGGCTGAGCATGGTGACCATCATGATGGGCGGGCTGGTGCCGCGCGCGGCCATCGCTACCGCTATCGGTATCATGAGCGCGCTCGGCGGCATCAGCGCCATTCTCTTCAACGGCTTTGTCGGCACCATTATTGATGCCTTTGGCTATGCCGTACCGATCTATATCGGCGCGATGCTTCATCCCGCCGGTGCCATCGTGCTGGCCGTTTATTTCCTGCGCCGTAAAAATAATCAAGGAGAATGAAAGATGAGTACAGAGGTTCATGTCTCTGCCGTGGGTGAGGCCTGCGCAGATTTTAACGTGCTCTATTGCCTGCTGCATCATGAGGGGACGCTATTTGCCGCCTGGTACGACGCCGCGCATCGCATCACCGTGGGATGCCGTCGTGCAGGCGTAGCGACATGGGAAACTTTTCAGCCGGAAGGCTTCTGGCTGGCGTCACGCAACCGTGACGCCAACGTCACCGATTACGATTCACATAACTACCTGACGATGGCCGTAGACAGCGAAGGCTACCTGCACCTTTCCGGCAATATGCATGTCGATCCGCTGATCTATTTTCGCTCCGAACGCCCGCTGGATATTTATTCGCTGCGCGTGGTCAGAGCGATGACCGGCGCACGTGAAGCGCGCACGACTTATCCGCTGTTTTTTAAAGACGCGCAGGGACGTTTACTGTTCCGCTATCGCGACGGCTGTAGCGGCAACGGCGACGATATCTATAACGTATATGATACGGTGCGGCGGCAGTGGTCGCGCCTGTTGGACACGCCGCTGCTGGACGGCGAAGGCTTACGCAACGGCTACGCGCGGCCGCCGGTAGCCGGGCCGGATGGCTGGTGGCATCTGGTCTGGATGTGGCGCGAAACCCCGCACTGTGAAACCAACAACAATTTATCCTATGCGCGAAGCCGCGACCTGCAACGCTGGGAAACCTCTGCCGGACAGCACCTGACGCTGCCCATCTCGCGGGAACGAGGCGAAATTGTTGACAGCGCCGGGGTTGGCGAAGGGCTGATTAATATGGTGCAGGAAATCGGCTTTGACAGTCAGGGAAGGCCGCTGCTGATTTATCACCGCTACGACCAGAACGGCTGCTCGCAGGCTTATCTCGCCAGGCCGGACGGCACGGGAAACTGGCAGAGAAGCCAGCTCAGCCAGTGGCGTTTTCGCTGGGACTTCAACGGGCCTGGTTCTATTCCGCCGAATCTTGTTTTGCAGCCGCCGCGCGTGACCGCCGAAGGCCAGCTGGAAGTGGCGTGGCGTTCGCTATGGAGCGGCGCAGGGCGCTGGCTGATTGATGAAGCATCCTTAACCGTGACGGCAACGCTCCCCGCCCGCGTAACGCTGCCGGAAACGCTGTTGCGGCCGCGCCAGCAGCTGCATCCGCAGGCCGAGGTGCAGCTGCTGGCGGCGCAAAACAGCGACTATAGCCCGCAGCATCGCTACTGGCTGCGCTGGGAGGCGCTGCCGATCTGCCGCGACGAACCTTATCCGGCGACGGTGGCGCCGGGCAGGCTGGAACTGGTCGAAGCGCAGGGCTAACTGCTTTGGGCTTAACGGCACTGGCCGGGCGACAGGCCAAACTGCTTGCGAAACAGACGGGAAAAATAGCTGACCTCGTTAAAGCCGACCCGCTTTCCCGCTTCGGAGATGGTCATATCATTGTATTGCAGGTGATATCTTGCCTGGAGCAGCCTGGTGGTGGTCAGATATTGCTGCGGCGAGACACCCGTATAGTCGACAAACCCCCGTTGCAGCGTGCGGCGGGAAATCGCAAACGTCTGGCAGAGGCGCTCCATATCCAGCGGCTCGGCCAGATGACTATTCAGCCAGATAATAATCTGGCTGATGCGATCGTCGCTGGAGGCGAAATCCTGGGTTTTATAGCGCCACTGGTTCAGCGTATGCAGCGTTTCCAGAAAAATAGCTTCCTTATGGCTTTCGCCAAGCAGCTTGTTTTCGTACTTTGTGGCCGAATGCGCCATTAATCTGGCCATGATCTGCTTTATTACCCGTATATTTATCTGCCAGACGCGGCTTTCACCCGGCTGAATCAATAAGTGCTCAATATTTTTTAGCACGTTAAAACGATCGGGAGCCAGATAAAGTAAATTCACCTGCCTGATATTTTTCATCTCTTCGAAAAGGTGATAATCGTGACGGTTGAGATAACACAATGTGCCTGCGGTTAATAAGTAGGGTTTTTCATTAATAACGTGGATGCCGCTGCCTTTTTCCACCAGAAACAGTTCGCAATACTCATGCCGGTGCTCCTGACACAGGCTCTTTTCCGGCCGCCAGAAATGAAAAATAACTTTTTCATCGGGATGGCGGAAATGCGTCTCGCGTGGAAGCGTAATCGTCATGGCTTTATATCCTTATCGCGGGCGTCGTTTGCAAATAAATCGTCATCTTCAGCCAGGCTGCCCGCCCTGTAATTGCCGCCCATCACAAAATGGTAAAAAATTAACCCGCCTCGCGGCGGGAATAACTATTACGCCATCCCAACTCATCCGTTTGCGCTTTTGTACAAATCGGCATGATAGCCGTCACAGTTGGTTTTGCGTTGCCTGGAAAATTGCCGCTGCCGGAGCAGAATAGCGGCCAATTTTATTGTAAGGAGAACACGCATGTTTTTCTTTTATAAAGATTCACGGCAGGAAAGAGCGGGTGAAGGCGTCGCCCGTCGCGTGCTGGCGCACGGCGGCAAGCTGATGTGCGTGGAGGTCAGTTTTGAGCAGGGCGCGATTGGCCCGATGCACAGCCATCCTCATGAACAGCTAACCTGGGTGCGTTCCGGCGTCTTTCTGTTCACTATCGGTAAGGAACAGCGCGAGGTGAGAGCGGGCGACAGCTTATATAAGCAGCCGAATATACCGCATGGATGCGTCTGCCTGGAAAGCGGCGTGCTGATCGATCTCTTTACGCCACAGCGCGAAGACTTTTTGTAGCCCATCGCCGCCGCTGCTTTTTGCCCGGCACGGCAAACAGGATGCCGTGCCTTTTACCGCTTTCCTTTCTGCAACCTTCGCCTTTTTCCTGTTGCTTTTAGCACTTCACCTGCGATGATAGTCTACCAACAGGCAGCAATGATGAGCAGAACAAGCATGAAGAAGATGATTTGCCGGATGGCGCTGGCGCTGGCCGTGGTCAGCCTGGCGGGATGCGGACTGAAAGGCCCTCTCTATTTTCCAAAGCAGGAGCAGCCGCCAAAAAACGCCGGCGCGACGACACCGCCAAAAACCGCCAGCGGTACGGCGTCCGGCGCGCAGCAGCAGTCAACGACTACCGATGCGGAACAGCAATCGGCTCAGTAACTCATGACGCACTCGCTGGAGCCAAACATGCAGTTCTCCAAAATGCACGGTCTGGGCAATGACTTTATGGTGGTCGATGCCGTGACGCAAAACGTCTATTTTTCTCCTGAACTGATCCGGCGACTGGCGGATCGGCATCTGGGGATCGGCTTCGATCAGCTGCTGATCGTGGAACCGCCTTACGATCCCGACCTGGATTTTCACTACCGCATTTTCAACGCCGACGGCAGTGAAGTGGCACAGTGCGGCAACGGCGCGCGCTGCTTCGCCCGCTTTGTGCGTCTGAAAGGGCTGACCAATAAAAGCGAGATCCGCGTCAGCACGCAGACCGGGCGCATGGTGCTGAGCGTCACGCCGGATGAGCTGGTGTGCGTCAACATGGGCGAGCCAAATTTTGAGCCGCAGCAGGTGCCTTTTCGCGCTAACAAGGCGGAAAGCCTCTATCTGATGCGCGCGGCGGAGCAAACGGTGATGTGCGGCGTGGTATCGATGGGCAATCCGCACTGCGTATTACAGGTCGACAGCGTGAAAACGGCGCGAGTGGAAAGCTTAGGGCCGGTGCTGGAAAGCCACGAGCGTTTTCCCGAACGCGTTAACGTCGGCTTTATGGAAGTGGTCAGCCGCGAGCATATCCGCCTGCGCGTCTACGAGCGCGGCGCGGGCGAAACGCAGGCGTGCGGCAGCGGCGCCTGTGCGGCGGTAGCGGTCGGCATTCAGCAAACCCTGCTGGCGGAAAAGGTTCGCGTCGATCTGCCCGGCGGCAGCCTGCATATCGCCTGGAAAGGGCCGGGACATCCGCTCTATATGACCGGCCCGGCCACTCACGTTTACGACGGATTTATTCATCTATGAAACATGTCAGCGAGGCCGCCAGCGATATCCTGTTGGACGATCGCGCGGTGAGCGATTACCTGCTGCAAAACCCGGATTTCTTTATCCGCAACGCTCGCCAGGTCGAGCAAATGATTGTGCCGCATCCGGTACGCGGCACGGTTTCGCTGGTGGAGTGGCAGCTCAGCCGCCAGCGTCACCAGATTGCGCAGCTGGAAGAGGAAATAACGCTGCTGATGGAGCAGGCCAGCGCCAATCATCGGCTGTTCGAACAGCTGCTGACCTTGCAGACGCGGCTGGCGGCGGCCGACAGCCTGCACGAGATGCTCAACCGCCTGCATCGCTGGGCGCGCGAGCTGGGGCTGGCGGGCGCCAACGTGCGGCTGTTCAGCGAAAAGTGGCGGATTGGCGCGCCGTCCGACTTCACGCAGCTGGCGCTGTCGCGGCAGGCGTTCGAGCCGGTACGTATTCAGCGGCTGGGCAAGCAGCAGCACTATCTGGGCAGCCTTAACGGCCCGGAACTGCTGCTGCTGCTGCCGCAGGCCAAAGCGGTCGGCTCGGTGGCGATGTCGCTGCTGGGCGAGCGCGGCGAGCTGGGCGTGCTGATCTTCAGCAGCCGCGACAGCCAGCACTATCAGTCCGGCATGGGCACGGTGCTGTTGCAGCACCTCTCGCATATGCTGCCGGAACTGCTGCAGCGCTGGGTGGAAAGGGCATGAACGCGTCTCCTCTACAGCCAGCCGTAGAGGGCTTCCTGCGCTACCTGAAAGTCGAGCGCCAGCTCAGCCCGCTCACGCAGATTAGCTACGAGCGGCAGCTGAGCGCCTGTATTATCCTGCTGGATGAGATGAAGCTTGCCGCCTGGGAGAAGCTGGACGCCGCCCAGGTACGCGCGCTGGCCGCACGCAGCCGCCGTGGCGGCCTTAAGCCCGCGAGCCTGGCGCTACGCCTTTCCGCGCTGCGCAGCTTTCTGGACTGGCAAATCAGCCAGGGCAAGCTGAAAGCCAACCCGGCCAAGGGCGTCGCCACGCCGCGCGCTTCCCGGCATCTGCCGAAAAATATCGATGTGGACGAGGTTAACCGCCTGCTGGATATCGATCTGAACGATCCGCTGGCGGTGCGCGATCGCGCCATGCTGGAAGTCATGTACGGCGCCGGGCTGCGCCTTTCTGAACTGGTCGGCATCGATATTTCCCATCTCGATCTGGCTTCCGGCGAAGTATGGGTTTCCGGCAAGGGCAGCAAAGAGCGTCGTCTGCCGATTGGCCGCATGGCGGTGGAATGGACGGAGCGCTGGCTGGCGCTGCGCGAGCTGTTCGCGCCATCCGATAACGCGCTGTTTCTGTCAAAACAGGGCAAGCGCATTTCCACCCGCAATGTGCAAAAGCGTTTTGCGGAGTGGGGCGTGAAGCAGGGGCTGTCCAGCCATATTCATCCGCACAAGCTGCGTCACTCCTTTGCGACGCATATGCTGGAGTCGAGCGGCGATTTGCGCGCGGTACAGGAGCTGCTGGGCCACGCCAATCTCACCACGACCCAAATCTATACCCACCTTGATTTTCAACATCTGGCCTCGGTTTACGATGCCGCGCATCCCCGTGCCAAACGAGGAAAAACCTGATGCATTTTTACCGTTCGCTGCGGCCGATCGCGGCCATGACCTTCGATCTGGACGATACGCTGTACGACAATCGGCCGGTAATCAGCCGCACCGCTAAAGAAACCCACGCGTTTTTGCAGGCCTATCATCCGGCGCTGAACGAGTTCAGTCCCTTACAGTATCAGCAGCTGCGTGACAGTCTGCTTGAGCAGGAGCCGGACATTTATCACGACGTCAGCGAATGGCGTCGCCGCGCGGTGGAGCTGGCAATGCTGAATAGCGGCCTTGACGCTTCGGAAGCGGAAAAAGGCTCGCGCGCGGTGATGGCGCATTTCGCCCACTGGCGCAGCCAGATCGAGGTGCCGGCCGAAACGCACAGCACGCTGGCCGCACTGGCGGCGAAAATCCCGCTGGTGGCGATCACCAACGGCAACGCTGAGCCGCACCTGTTCGGGCTGGATAAATACTTTAAATTTATTCTGCGAGCCGGGCCGCACGGCCGCGCCAAGCCTTATCACGATATGTATCACCTGGCGGCAGAAAAGCTTAACCTGCCTTTACACAGTATTCTGCACGTGGGCGACGATCTCACGACGGACGTGGCTGGCGCGGTGCGCTGCGGGATGCAGGCGTGCTGGATCAACCTGCATCATCACAACCTGATGCAGGCCAGCGACAGCCGCCTGCTGCCCACGCTGGAAATTTCGCAGTTGGCATCCCTGACCGCGTTGTTATAATACGCTGGTTAAATATCCAGTGGAGCAACAGCTTCCCCTAACCTGACGGTGCTTATGGACGTTTCTGACCTTCTCGACGGCTTGAATGACAAACAACGCGAGGCCGTAGCCGCGCCGCGCAGCAATTTGCTGGTGCTTGCGGGGGCGGGCAGCGGCAAGACTCGCGTGCTGGTTCACCGCATCGCCTGGCTGCTGGGGGTTGAAAACTGTTCGCCTTACTCCATCATGGCCGTGACCTTTACCAATAAGGCCGCCGCCGAGATGCGCCACCGCATTGAGCAGCTGATCGGCACCAGCCAGGGCGGCATGTGGATCGGCACCTTCCACGGCCTGGCGCACCGCCTGCTGCGCGCGCACCACCTGGACGCCAACCTGCCGCAGGATTTTCAAATCCTCGACAGCGAAGATCAGATGCGCTTATTAAAACGCCTGATCAAAGCGATGAATCTGGATGAGAAGCAGTGGCCCGCCCGCCAGGCCATGTGGTACATCAACGGCAAAAAAGATGAAGGGCTGCGGCCAAAGCATATTGAGAGCTACGGCAATCCCGTTGAGCAGACGTGGCTGCGCATCTATCAGGCCTACCAGGAAGCCTGCGATCGCGCCGGGCTGGTGGATTTCGCCGAGCTGCTGCTGCGCGCGCACGAGCTGTGGCTGAATAAACCGCATATCCTTAACCACTACCGCGAGCGCTTCACCAATATCCTGGTGGACGAATTTCAGGATACCAACAATATCCAGTATGCCTGGATCCGGATGCTGGCGGGCGACAGCGGAAAAGTGATCATCGTAGGCGACGACGATCAGTCGATCTACGGCTGGCGCGGCGCGCAGGTTGAGAACATCCAGCGCTTCCTTAACGATTTTCATGGCGCGCAGACCATCCGTCTGGAGCAGAACTACCGCTCCACCAACAATATTCTGAAGGCGGCCAACGCCCTGATCGCCAACAATAACGGTCGTCTGGGGAAAGAGCTGTGGACGGACGGCAGCGACGGCGAGCCGATCTCTATTTACTGTGCGTTCAACGAGCTGGATGAAGCCCGCTTCGTGGTGAACCGCATCAAGGTGTGGATGGAAAACGGCGGCGCGCTGAACGACTGCGCCATTCTCTATCGCAGCAACGCCCAGTCGCGCGTGCTGGAAGAAGCGCTGCTGCAAACCAGTATGCCTTACCGCATCTACGGCGGAATGCGCTTCTTCGAGCGTCAGGAAATCAAAGACTCGCTGGCCTATCTACGGCTGATCGCCAACCGTAACGACGACGCCGCTTTCGAGCGCGTGGTCAATACGCCGACTCGCGGCATTGGCGACCGCACGCTGGACGTGGTGCGGCAAACGGCGCGTGAGCGCCAGCTGACGCTGTGGCAGACCGCCCGCGTTCTGCTTCAGGAGAAAGCGCTGGCCGGTCGTGCCGCCTCGGCGCTGCAACGCTTTACCGAACTGGTGGACTCGCTGGCGCAGGAAACCAGCGAAATGCCGCTGCACGTGCAGACCGACCGGGTGATCAAAGATTCCGGCCTGTGGCTGATGTACGAGCAGGAAAAAGGCGAAAAGGGCCAGGCGCGTATCGAAAACCTTGAGGAACTGGTCAACGCCACGCGGCAGTACAGCTATCAGGATGAAGACGAAGACCTGATGCCGCTACAGGCTTTTCTTTCCCACGCGGCGCTGGAAGCGGGCGAAGGTCAGGCGGATAAATGGCAGGATGCGGTGCAGTTGATGACCATGCACGCGGCCAAAGGCCTGGAGTTCCGCCAGGTCTTTATCGTAGGGATGGAAGAAGGCATGTTCCCAAGCCAGATGTCGCTGGAAGAGGGCGGCAGGCTGGAGGAAGAGCGTCGCCTGGCCTATGTGGGCGTCACGCGCGCCATGCAGAAGCTGACGCTGACCTATGCGGAAACGCGTCGGCTGTATGGGAAAGAGGTGTATCACCGGCCATCGCGTTTTGTCGGCGAGCTGCCGGAAGAGTGCGTGGAGGAAGTGCGCCTGCGCGCCAGCGTCAGCCGTCCGGTCAACCATCAGCGAATGGGCACGCCAGTTACGCAAAACGACAGCGGCTTTGCGCTCGGCCAGCGCGTGCGCCACGCTAAATTCGGCGAGGGGACCATCGTCAATCTGGAAGGCAGCGGCGATCACAGCCGGTTACAGGTTGCTTTCCAGGGCCAGGGCATCAAATGGCTGGTGGCCGCCTACGCGAAGTTAGAAACGGTTTGATCCCGCTGCGGCGCGCCTAACCCCGCGCCGCCTTTACGGTTTTCCCCTTCACTGCTTCAACGTCGCCCGCGCGCTTTCTCAGGCAGTCGGCGGGGATGCCCGTGCCTGCCGCTTCGTTTCTCCCGGCTGGCTGTTGACGCCATTTTCAGCACAGCGTAACATGCGCGCACTATCACCCTCAGAGGACATTCGCCTTGGACACACCCAGTAGATACTGGCTCATTGACCTGGAAAACAGGTACAACTCCTAAGGCTATCCTCCTCTGCCGATAGCCTTCGTGGTTGTTGGCGACCCGCATCCCGCTTCGCTCTGAGTCAGATTCCCCGTGTTCAGGCGCGTCCCACGCTATGACGAATTGGGAGTACAGCTATGCTGAGCGCATTTAAACTTGATCAAAGCCGCCTTGCCCGCCTGGAGCTGGAAGAAACCACGGACGAACTGTCCAGTTCGGTCTGGGTCGATCTGATCGAACCAGAAGAAAATGAGCGCGATCGCGTGCAGAACGAGCTGGGCCAAAGCCTGGCGACCCGTCCCGAGCTGGAAGATATCGAGGCCTCCGCACGCTTTTTTGAAGATGAAGACGGTCTGCATATCCACTCCTTTTTCTTCTACGAAGATGCAGAAGATCACGCGGGCAACTCCACCGTAGCCTTTACCATCCGCGACGGCCGCCTCTATACGCTGCGCGAGCGCGAACTGCCCGCGTTCCGTCTTTATCGTATGCGCGCGCGTAACCAGGTTCTGACCGACGGCAACGCGTATGAGCTGCTGCTGGATCTGTTTGAAACCAAAATCGAACAGCTGGCGGACGAAATCGAAAACATTTACAGCGATCTGGAAAAGCTCAGCCGCGTGATTATGGAAGGCCAGCAGGGCGATGAGTTCGATGCCGCGCTCTCCACGCTGGCCGAGCTGGAAGATATTGGCTGGAAGGTGCGCCTGTGCCTGATGGATACCCAGCGCGCGTTAAACTTCCTGGTGCGCAAGGCGCGTCTGCCGGGCAATCAGCTGGAGCAGGCGCGCGAGATCCTGCGCGATATCGAATCGCTGCTGCCGCATAACGAATCGCTGTTCCAGAAGGTCAACTTCCTGATGCAGGCGGCGATGGGCTTTATCAATATCGAGCAGAACCGCATTATCAAAATCTTCTCGGTGGTATCGGTCGTGTTTCTGCCGCCAACGCTGGTGGCTTCCAGCTACGGCATGAACTTTGAGTTTATGCCGGAGCTGAAGTGGAGCTTCGGCTATCCGGGCGCTATCTGCCTGATGATCCTGGCGGGCCTGGCGCCTTACGCCTATTTCAAGCGTAAAAACTGGCTGTAGCAGACGATAAGAGAGCGTTCGAGGACGCTCTCCACTCTCAGGCAAGCTTGATCAACACCATGCCGACCAGCAGTACGAGCAGGCCGAACCAGCCGCGACGGTTCAGACGCTGACCGAACAGTATCCAGCCCGCCGTCGCCGTAGCGACGATGCCGAAGCCTCCCCACAGCGCATAGGCTACCGACAGATCGATACCTTTAACTGCCTGCGCCAGCGCGCTAAAGGCCGCCAGCACGGCAACAATCGACGACAGGCCATACAGCGGGCGGCGAAAGCCGTTCGAATATTTAAGAAAAATATTGGCTAAAATTTCCAGCACCACGGCGAGCGCCAGCCAGGCAATATGCGTCCCGTTAAGCGGCAGCATGGCTGGCCTCCTTGCGGCTTATCGTCCCCGACTTCACCAGGGCAATACCGGTCACCAGCGTCGCCAGTCCGGCCACTTTCATCAGGGGCAGCGCCTCGTCAAACAGCATGACGCTGAACAGCGTAATACACAGCACGCCGACGCCTTCCCAAATAGCATAGGCCACGCCCAGCGCAATTTTTTTAACGGCGAAACACAAAGTAATATAAGAAAGGGCGATCATTGCCAGCATAAAAAAATAACCGGCAACGTGGCCGTTAAGGCTGGCCCATTTCATGGCCAGCGTGCCAACAATTTCAAAAACGATGGCAAGCGCCAATAATAACCAATAAAACATTTTCTCTCTCCGGAAACAGAAATAATTAGCGCAATCGATGCGCGGCAGAAAATCCGTAGAGAGTGCGCTACAGCGCGAAACGCCAGTGCTGGTCAGCGACGGGACGGCAGGCAAGCCGGAGGGGGGAAAATGCAGGAAGTATCAGGGAAATGAACAAACTGTCCATAGATTTACAACTCATCCACGCTATTGCTTCTCATCCTGGTGGAGTGAATATTGTCCTCAGTAGTTAAACACGCGTCTATTCTGGCATTATCCTGACGTACTGTGCCAAAAGATTTGCACTGATTTACGATGGGTACGTCAGGTTATAAAGTTTTTACTTAAGTGTTACTTTCCCCGGCCAGGCCGCAACCGGGGAAAGCAATTAACGGTCAGACCTCGGCGGGCCGCCTGCGTTTCAACGTTATAAGCGCATCGAAAATAAATAAGGCCAGCGCCGCCCAGATAAAGCTGAACGTCACCACTTTATCCGGCGTCATTTTCTCGCCGTAAAAGATCACCGCCAGCAGGAACATCAGCGTTGGGCCAAGATACTGGAAAAACCCAACGGTAGAGAGGCGCAGGCGCGTGCAGGCGGCGGTAAACAGCATCAGCGGCACGGTGGTTATCACGCCAGCAGCGATCAGCAGCAGGTTTAACGACGAGGGATTCTGCGTCAGATGGCTGGTGCTGCTGTCCGCAATGCCGAAAAGATAAATAGCGGCGAAGGGCAACAGCCAGCTGGTTTCAATCATCATACCGGTCTGCGCGTCGACGGCGATTTTTTTGCGCATCAGGCCGTACAGCGAAAAGGTCACCGCCAGACCCAGCGCAATGACCGGCACCGACCCAAATTTCCAGAGTTGGATAATCACGCCGCAGACGGCCAGCGCCACCGCCAGCCATTGCAGACGCCGGAAGCGTTCGCCCAGAAACAGCATCCCTACCAGCACGTTTAACAGCGGGTTGATAAAATAGCCCAGGCTGGCTTCGAGAATATGCTGGTTATTCACCGCCCAGATAAAGATCAGCCAGTTGCTGCACACCAGCGTGGCGGAAACCGCCAGCAGCAGCACCTTCTTCGGCGTTTTAAAAATCGCTTTTACGTTGCCCCAGCTGCGGCTGACGCTCAGCAACAGCAGCATAAAAAAGAACGACCAGATCACCCGATGGGTGATGATTTCGCCCGGTGCGACCTGCTGAAGAAGCTTGAAATAGGCAGGTGCTATGCCCCAGATAAAATAAGCGCCGAGGGCATAAAAAATGCCCTGACGAGTTTGCTGCGCATCCATGTAACATCACTCCGTTAATGTTGGGAAATCAACCTACAAGATAGGTTGCCGTAGTGCTGGCAATATAAAGACCAGCGTCATTATGCAGCTCAACCCGTGCCACCGCGACCTTATTGCCGCCGCGCAGCAGGCTACTGGTCGCGATAAAGCGTTCGCCCCGGCCGGGCCGCAGGTAGTCGACCCGCAGATCGATAGTGCCCATGCGCGACAGGCGCTGCCGCAGCTCTTCTTCCGTAATGGTTTCCTGGCGGGTCAGCGAGCTGCTGACGCAGACCAGACCGGCCGCCACGTCCAGTACGGCCGCAATCACGCCGCCGTGCAGAATCTTTTGTGCGATGTTGCCCACCAGCTGCGGCTGGTTTGCGAAGCTCAGCTCCGCATAATCCGGCTCCAGCCGATCCAGCGTGAGGCCAAGCGTGCGGTTAAACGGCATATCATAAACAAAGATGTCGCCAATCAGGCGGCGAGCGGCCTGCCGATCGAGCGGCGCAGATGAAGTCATAGCAAAATTCCTTTACAACGTAAGTCGCTTATCAGATTGACTATTTTTATCCGTTGTTAACGGGTCGTTTACTTTACAAAAACAGCACTAATGCCGACCAGCAATTCTGTGTAGAATGGCGTGCTTTTTATCCATCACCCTTATCAGTTCTGGAGAATCTTATGTCGATGCTGAAAGGCCCGCTGGCTGCAGCGCTCCTTTTTCCCTGTCTGACCCTGGCGCAAGAGGCTCAGGTCACAGAGGTGCATGACCAGCCCGCGGTGCGTGGCAGTATTATTGCTAATCTTCTGGAAAAGCATGACAACCCTTTTGTGCTTTTTCCTTATGAAAGCAACTATCTGCTGTACACCGATACCAGCAACATCAACAAAGAGGCGATTGATTCCTATAACTGGTCGAATAAGGCGAAGCACGATGAGGTAAAATTCCAGCTGAGCCTGGCCTTTCCTCTCTGGCGGGGCATTTTAGGTGACAACTCGGTGCTTGCCGCCTCTTATACTCAGTCCTCCTGGTGGCAGCTCTCTAACCGTGGCGCCTCGTCGCCGTTCCGTGAAACGGATTATCAGCCGCAGATTTTCCTGGGCTGGGCCACCGACTACAGCTTCGCCGGCTGGACGTTGCGCGATGTGGAGCTGGGCCTGAACCACCAGTCCAACGGCCGCTCGGAGCCGACCTCCCGCAGCTGGAACCGCGTTTACGCTCGCCTGATGGCGCAGAACGGCAACTGGATGGTGGAAGCCAAACCCTGGTATCGCCTTCCGGAAGGTGAAAATGATGACGATAACCCTGATATCACTAAGTACATGGGGTATTATCGCATGACGGTCGGCTATCAGCTGGGCGAAAGCGTCTTCAGCCTCCAGGGCAACTACAACTGGAACAGCGGTTTCGGCGGCGCGCAGGCAGGCTGGAGCTACCCGATTACCGAACATGTCCGTTTCTATACGCAAGTCTTTAGCGGCTATGGTGAATCATTGATTGACTATAACCATCGTCAGACCAGGGTCGGCGTCGGCGTCATTCTGAACGACCTGTTTTAATGCTTTCCGGGCGGCCATCACGCGTCGCCCGCCATCAAGTTGGAGTACACGTGTCTACGGCTGCAGTGATCAATCAGGAGATGCTGACGCAACAGGTTTTGCAGGAAACCTTCGGCTATCAGCAATTTCGTCCGGGGCAGCAAACCATTATTCAGGCGTCGCTGAAAGGGCGCGACTGTCTGGTGGTCATGCCGACCGGCGGCGGCAAATCGCTTTGCTATCAGATCCCGGCGCTGGTGCGCGAAGGGCTGACGCTGGTGGTGTCGCCGCTGATCTCGTTGATGAAGGATCAGGTCGACCAGCTGCTGGCTAACGGCGTGGCCGCCGCCTGTCTGAACTCAACGCAGACGCGGGAAGAGCAGCAGGAGGTCTTCGCCGGCTGCCGCACGGGCCGGATCAAGCTGCTTTATATCGCGCCTGAACGCCTGATGATGGATAACTTCCTGGATAATCTGGCGCACTGGAATCCGGCGATGCTGGCCGTAGACGAGGCCCACTGTATTTCGCAATGGGGCCACGATTTCCGTCCGGAATACGGCGCGCTGGGCCAGCTGCGTCAGCGGCTGCCGGACGTGCCGGTGATGGCGCTGACCGCCACCGCCGACGAAACCACCCGTAACGATATCGCGCGCCTGCTCCAGCTTGACGATCCGCTGATCCAGGTCAGCAGCTTCGACCGTCCCAATATCCGCTATACGCTGGTGGAAAAATTCAAGCCGACGGATCAGCTGATCCGCTACGTGCAGGATCAGCGCGGCAAATGCGGCATCATCTACTGCAACAGCCGCGCGAAGGTGGAAGACACCGCCGCGCGTTTGCAAAGCCGTGGCCTGAGCGTCGGCGCCTATCATGCCGGAATGGATAACGTGCATCGCGCCCGCGTGCAGGAAGCCTTCCAGCGTGACGATCTCCAGATCGTCGTCGCCACGGTCGCCTTCGGCATGGGCATCAACAAGCCCAACGTGCGCTTTGTGGTGCACTTTGATATCCCACGCAATATCGAATCCTACTATCAGGAAACGGGCCGCGCCGGGCGCGACGGCCTGCCGGCGGAGGCGCTGATGCTGTACGATCCGGCCGATATGGCCTGGCTGCGCCGCTGCCTGGAAGAGAAAGCGCCGGGGCCGTTGCAGGATATTGAACGCCACAAGCTGAACGCGATGGGCGCTTTTGCGGAAGCGCAGACCTGCCGCCGTCTGGTGCTGCTGAACTACTTTGGCGAAGGGCGGCAGCAGCCCTGCGACAACTGCGATATCTGTCTCGATCCGCCGCGTCGTTACGACGGCACGGTAGAGGCGCAAAAGGCGCTTTCCTGCATTTATCGTGTCGGCCAGCGGTTTGGTATGGGCTACGTGGTGGAGGTGCTGCGCGGTGCCAACAATCAGCGTATTCGCGATATGCAGCACGACAAGCTGCCGGTTTACGGCATTGGCCGCGATCAGAGCCACGAGCACTGGATAAGCGTGATCCGTCAACTTATTCATCTGGGCTTTGCGACACAAAATATTGCGATGCATTCCGCGCTTCAGTTAACGGAAGCGGCGCGTCCCCTGCTGCGTGGCGAAGTGCCGTTGCTGCTGGCGGTGCCGCGCATGGTCAGCGTCAAGCCGCGCAACAGCAATCAGAAATCGTTTGGCGGCAACTACGATCGCAAGCTGTTCGCCAAGCTGCGTAAGCTGCGTAAAGCCATTGCCGATGAAGAGAACATTCCGCCTTACGTGGTGTTTAACGACGCCACGCTGATAGAAATGGCCGAGCAGATGCCGCTGACCGCCTCAGAAATGCTGAGCGTCAACGGCGTTGGTCAGCGCAAGCTGGAGCGCTTCGGCAAGCCGTTTATGGTGATGATCCGCGAGCACGTCGACGGCGAAGAGTAGGCCGGGCGTGCGGCCGGAGAACGGGGAAGACGCGGGCTGGCATGGACGGCGCGTCCTCCATGCCAGCCTTTAATGCATCAGGCAATACGCCGCGCGGAAGCCAGCAGCGCGCCGACCGCCATAAACATGCCGCCAAACAGGCGGTTTAACAGCTTCATCTGTTTTGGCCCTTTAATCCAGGCCGCAATCCGCTGCGCCAGCGTGGCGTAGCCGATCATCACGATGATATCGACCACCACCGTCGTCACGCCCAGCACCAGATACTGCATCGCCTGCGGCTGGTGCGGGATGATAAACTGCGGAAAGAGCGCCGCCAGAAAAACAATGCTTTTTGGGTTGGTCAGGTTCACCAGCACCGCACGCTTAAACAGCCTGCGGCGCGGCATCGCTTTGGCGACCGCCTGAAGATCTATCGCGCCTGCCGAGCGCCACTGCTGGATGCCCAGCCAGATCAGGTAAGCCGCGCCCGCCCATTTCAGCACTTCAAAAGCCAGCACGGATTGGGAAAACAGCGCGCCCAGGCCGATGCCAACCAGCAGAATATGCACCGCCAGCCCAACCTGCAGGCCGGAAATAGAGGCCGCCGCGCCGCGATAGCCGTGGCTGATGCCGGTACTCATGGTATTGATTGCGCCGGAACCCGGCGAAAGGCTTAAGATGCTGGTCGTTAACAGATAGGCCAGCCACCACTGCATGGTCATTGGGTCAGACTCCCTGATAGCACAGAAGTATGACACAATACGCCATTGCGGCTGCGCAGGCTACGGGGCCGGGCGGAATGTGAAAAAAGCGGAGGTCGGGTCAATGAAAAAGCATGGCTGGCGAAATCGTGAAAAAGCTTTTGCCGCTTTCGCCACCGGCCCGCTGCTGGATTTCTGGCGGCGGAGGGAAGAAGACGAGTTTATCGGCGTGGAAAACGTGCCCATTCGCTACGTTCGCTTCACGTCATCGCAACACAACCGCGTTATCCTGATTTGCCCCGGACGTATCGAAAGCTACGTAAAATATCCGGAGCTGGCCTACGACCTGTTTCACTGCGGCTATGATGTGATTATTGTCGATCATCGCGGGCAGGGCCGTTCCGGCAGGCTGCTGCAGGATAGCCATCGCGGCCATGTGGAGCTGTTCGACCACTATGTTGAAGATCTGGAGACGCTCTATCTGAAAGCGATCCTCAGCCGTCACTATCAGCATCGCTATGCGCTGGCGCACTCAATGGGCGGCGCGATCCTGACGCTGATGCTGGCCAGGCAGCCGCAGGCCTTTAACGCCGTGGCGCTGGCCGCGCCGATGTTCGGGATCTTCCTGCCGATGCCGCTGTGGATGACGCACTGTATTCTGAACTGGGCGGAAAAGCGTCCCGTGGTGCGCGACGGTTACGCGATCGGCACCGGCCAGTGGCAGCCCAGGCCGTTCGGGATGAACCAGCTGACCCACAGCCGCGAGCGCTACCGGCGCAACCTGCGCTTTTACGCCGACGATCCGGGGCTGCGCGTCGGCGGGCCGACTTATCACTGGGTCAGAGAAGGCATTCTGGCCGGCAAAAACATTCTGGCTCAGGCAAAAGAGATAAAGACGCCGCTGCTGCTGTTACAGGCCAGCGCGGATAAGGTGGTGGATAACCGCGCTCAGGATCTCTTTTGCCAGGCCATGAAAGCGGCGGGAAACCCCTGCGAGGGCCCGCTGATTATCGCAGGCGCGCGTCATGAGATCTTGTTTGAAAAAGACAGCATGCGCGCCGAGGCGCTGGAGGCCATTACGGCGTTTTTTGCCCGGCATCCCTGATTTTACTGCTCAGATATAGCAACCGTAGCTCACCATTAACAGAGGTTTTATGTACCCGATTGTTGCTTCCGATCTCGACGGCACGCTGCTGTCGCCGGATCACCGTTTATCCGCTTTCGCCCGTGAAACGCTCCAGCTGCTGACGCAAAAGGGCGTCCATTTTGTGTTCGCCACCGGTCGCCATCACATTGATGTCGGGCAGATGCGTGACAGCCTGGGTATTGATGCCTATATGATCACCTCGAACGGCGCGCGCGTGCACAATACCGCAGGCGAGCTGATCTTCAGCCATAACCTGGAAGAAGACATTGCCCGTGAGCTTTTTGCTTTGCATCACAGCCACCAGGATATCTATACCAACGTCTACCGCGATGAAGAGTGGTTCCTTAACCGCCACCGCCCGGAAGAGATGGATTTTTTCCGCGAGTCCAATTTTAACTACCAGACCTATCAGCCGGATTCGCTGCCAACCGACGGCATCAGCAAAGTGTTCTTTACCTGCGCTAAGCCGGAACTGCTGATCCCGCTGGAAGAGGCGCTGATGGCGCGCTGGGGCGATCGGGTTAACGTCAGCTTCTCGCTGCCGACCTGTCTGGAAGTGATGGCGGGCGGCGTTTCCAAAGGTCACGCGCTGGACGCGGTATCCCGACTACTGGGCTTTACGCTGGCGGACTGCATCTCTTTTGGTGACGGCATGAACGACAAAGAGATGCTGAACATGGCGGGCAAAGGCTGCATCATGAGCAACTCGCATCAGCGCCTGAAGGATCTGCTGCCGGAACTGGAAGTGATTGGCAGCAATGCGGATAACGCGGTGCCGAACTATCTGCGCAAGCTTTATAACGTCTGAAGCCGGTAAAAGCCGCCTCTGGTTACAGAGGCGGCAACGCTTACCGCTTCAGGAAGCGCACGGCCTTGTCCGGGAAGTCGGTAAACAGACCGTCCACGCCCCCCTGGTTATAGAGCGCGTCGTACAGCTCGTCCACGTTATCCACCCAGCCGGGCAGCTGGTCGGCCCGCACGGTATAGGGATGCACGACCAGGCCATTCTGATGCGCCTCCTTCACCATCGGCGTAAAGTGAACCGCGCCTTTGGTCGAGCCGTTGGCAATCAGCATATGATAATCAGGGCCGATGCCGTCGACGTAACGGGCCAGCGTTTTCATCGCGCCCGGTTGCAGCATCCAGTCATAGCTGTAGTTCACCCATTTCCCGTCTTGCTGCTCCTGCGTCTCTTTTGAGTCCGTTTCGGTGATCAGCTGCACCAGTTTGACGTCCATGCCTCTTTGCGGCTCCAGCTCCGTTTTAATGCGTTTGAGTTCGTTATGGTCAAAGCATTGCAGGTAGACGTTGTCGCTTTTCGAGCTATAGCCGTACTGCTTAAGCACATCCAGCACCCTGGCGGAGATATCTTTGCCTTCCTGGCGGTGAAACCACGGCGCTTTAATTTCGGTGTAGATGCCGATATTTTTGCCCGTCGAGTGGTTCAGGCCCTGAATAAATTCAATCTCTTCGGCAAAGGTATGCACGTGGAAGTCCGATTTGCCCATCGGGAAACGCTGCGGATAAGTCTGCACTTTCTTACCGTCTTTTAGCGTAAAGCCTTCCGTAAACTTCAGCCCCTTGATTTCGGCCAGCGTAAAGTCGATGGCATAGTAACGTCCATCCTTTCTGGCGCGGTCGGGATAGCGTTCCGCCACGTCCGTTACGCGATCCAGATAGTGATCGTGCAGCACCACCAGCCGATCGTCGCGGGTCATCACCAGATCCTGCTCAAGGAAGTCGGATCCCTGCGCGTAAGCCATCGCTTTGGCGGGCAGCGTGTGTTCCGGCAGGTAGCCGCTCGCGCCACGATGGGCAATTACAATCTTGTGTGTTTCCGCGGCTACTGCGCCGAACGAAGCGCCCAGCAGCAGCATAGCTATTAGCTTTTTCATTGCGTTGCCTCTTTTTTGTGCCTGTGTTCGTTCAGCATGGTGATAACCAGCAGGATAACGGCCAGCACGCCGCCGCCGATCATCACGATAAAGCCGCCGTCCCAGCCGAAGTAATCTACGGTGTAGCCGACAATAGCGCTGGCGGCCACCGAGCCGCCAAGATAGCCGAACAGCCCGGTGAAGCCCGCCGCCGTTCCCGCGGCTTTCTTCGGCGCCAGCTCCAGGGCGTGCAGCCCAATCAGCATTACTGGCCCATAAATCAGAAAGCCGATTACAATCATGCAGGTAATATCCACGCCCGGATTGCCGGGAGGATTCAGCCAGTAAACCACGGTGGCGATCGTCACCAGCACCATAAAAAAGACGCCGGTCGCGCCACGATTGCCTCTGAACACCTTATCGGACATCCAGCCGCACAGCAGCGTGCCGGGAATGCCGGCGTACTCATAAAGAAAGTAGGCCCAGGAGGATTTATCCAGCGTAAAGTGCTTCACCTCTTTTAAATAGGTCGGTGACCAGTCGAGAATGCCGTAGCGCAGCAGATAGACAAACACGTTGGCCAGCGCGATATACCAGAGCAGCCGGTTGGGCAGTACGTACTGCATAAAAATTTGCCTGGCGGTCAGCTCCTCTTCCTGGCTTTTATCATAGTCGGGCGGATAGTCGTTTTTATACTCTTCAATCGGCGGCAGACCGCAGGATTGCGGCGTGTCGCGCATTAACGCAAAGGCGATGACGGCCACCAGAATGGCGGCGAAAGCGGGCATATAAAGCGACGCTTTCCAGTCGTTAAACCAGTACATGCCCAGCAGAAACAGCAGCGGAGGCAGGCCGCCGCCGACGTTGTGCGCGCAGTTCCAGACGGAAACGATACCGCCGCGCTCCTTGTGCGACCACCAGTGCACCATAGTGCGTCCACAGGGCGGCCAGCCCATGCCCTGGAACCAGCCGCATAAAAACAGCAGCACGAACATCACGGTAATGCTGGAGGTGGCCCAGGGAACGAATCCCATAAACAACATGACCGCCGCCGCCAGAATTAAACCGGCGGGCAAAAAGTAGCGTGGATTCGAGCGATCGGAAACGGATCCCATAATAAATTTAGAAAATCCGTAGGCGATGGAAATACCTGAAAGGGCAAAGCCTAAATCCCCCCGAGAAAAACCCTGCTCGATCAGCGAAGGCATCGCCAGCGCAAAGTTTTTCCGCACCAGATAATAGGCAGCATAGCCGAAGAAAATACCAAAAAATATCTGCCAGCGTAATTTACGATAAAGCGGATCGATTTCGCTGGTGTCAACGCGCGTTCGATGCGACGCAGGTTTAAAAACAGATAACATAACAGCCTCCAATGGCAATTTATATTCGTTTTTTTCGTCGTGCAGCAACAGATAAACGCGATCCGTAGCGGAAGGAGCCTAAAAGAAAACGCGCGGCCCCGCTGTGAAGAAGAACCCAAAGGTTACATTTTTATGACAATCAAACGAATTATGCGGCACGCTTCTCTGAATGCTTGTAGCCATGCCGGCAAGGAGTGTGAGCAGGCTCACTCAAACGGCAGGATAAAAACAGGTGCGTACATTTTGCAATCAGATGTCAACCAGATATTTCCCCGCGTCCACGCCGATTTCGCTACACTGTGCGCACTTTTCACCAGCGAGTTTTTATCGTGATCTTACTGATAATCACCACTATCCTGTGGGCCTTTTCGTTCAGCCTGATCGGCGAATATCTGGCAGGCCAGGTCGACAGCGTCTTTTCCGTGCTGATCCGTCTGCTGCTGGCCGCCGTGGTTTTCCTGCCGTTTCTGCGCTGGCGCGGTTATCGGCCGTCAACGCTGCTGCTCTATATGGGCGTAGGCGCGCTGCAGCTGGGTATTATGTATCTGTTCAGCTTTGAGGCTTACCTCTACCTCAGCGTTTCCGAGCTGCTGCTGTTTACGGTGATGACGCCGCTCTATATCACCCTGATTTATGACCTGATGAGCGGAAGAGGCGTGCGCCCCGGCTATGCACTGAGCGCGCTGCTGGCGGTGGCGGGCGCGGCGATTATTCGCTACGACAAGGTCAGCGACCACTTCTGGTTTGGCCTGCTGCTGGTGCAGCTTGCCAACCTTTGCTTTGCCGTTGGCATGGTGGGCTACAAGCGCCTGCAGGAAACGCGTCCGATGCCGCAGCACGCCGCCTTTTCCTGGTTTTATATGGGCGCGGCGCTCGTCGCGATTATCGCCTGGTGCCTGTGGGGCAATCCGCAGAAGCTGCCGACCACCACGCTACAGTGGAGCATCCTGATCTGGCTGGGCGTGGCGGCTTCCGGGCTGGGTTACTTTATGTGGAACTACGGCGCGACGCAGGTTGATGCCGGCACGCTGGGCATTATGAATAATATGCACGTGCCCGCCGGATTGCTGGTTAACCTTGCAATCTGGCAGCAGCAGCCGCACTGGCCGAGCTTTATCGTTGGCGCAGCGGTAATTTTCGCCTCGCTATGGGTACACCGACACTGGGTGATCAAAAAATAGCACGACGATAAAAAGCGGGGCGCGACACGCCCTGCTTAACGCCTTTGCCTGGCTCGTTAGTGAACCAGGTGCGGCCGTGATTTACTGACCAGCAGATTCACATTCGTTTTACTGGTTTTGCCAATACGGCTACCGCTATCTTCCCCCGCTGTCGTTACCTGCCCGCTGCTATAACTCAGCGCTGACGGGGAAAGCAGCCTATAAATTTTAGAAAATAGCGTGCCGAAAATAGTTTTGGTAGTGTCGTGGTTTTTACCTGCGCTGCTGATAGTTGCGCTCTCATAATATATCTTCTTTCATGGTTCGCTATATTTACAATGTGTAAATATCAGGCGGATATTATGAGGAGTGACTTGCCCTGTAAAGGCAGGAAGGGAATATAAATAATGCATTTTTTGATAGCGTTTTAAATAGCAGGCAGCCCGAAGGCTGCACTAATATTTAAGCTTTTTTAACAGGGGCAGGGCGTAATTTCATTGTCATTCCCTTCAGGAAATTCCTTAAAATCTGATCGCCGCATTCACGGTAATTTTTATGCCCTGGCTTTCGGAAAATAGCGCCAATTTCAGACTGGCCCACGGCGAAGTCCGCCAGCTTAAGCACGTCAATAATATCCGTAGTTTTTAAATCGAAAGCGATGCGCAGTTTTTTAATAATAATATTATTCGTCATCTTGCGTTCGACAGAAGGCTCAGGCGCATCTTCGCTTTTGCCACGGCGCTGAAAAATCAGCCCGTTCAGGAAATAGCCCATTACCACGTCAGGACAGGCGCGAAAGCCCGCTTCGTCTTCTTTTTTCAGGAAGCTTTGCATTTCCGCTTCGCTGACTTCACTTTCCGCCAGCGCCAGGATGCCAACCATCTGAGCATCGCTCAGGCTCAGCATGTAGCGCACGCTGCGCAAAACGTCATTATTGGTCATAAAAATCTCATTGGTTCAGGATCGTTGGCCGCATTATAGAGACAAATGGCGCTGGATAAAGGAATACCGTCAGCAAAAAGGCAGGCGGCCAGCGCGTTATAAGGGCGCGGCTGCGCTAAAAGGGCCACCGCGCAAAAGCGATCGCCCGTACTGGCCGCTCAGGAATGATGCAAAGAGGTCGGCAGCGGCGTGCCCGGCGCGGAAGCGTCCCTGACCAGCGGCAGATGCTCGCAGGCGTGCTGGCGGGCGGAGCGGATAAAAGCTTCGACTACTGCCTGACGCTGCTCGCCGTCGCGCACGGCGGCATATAAACGGCTCCATAAACCCTGGCCGAGCGTTTTGGTCACCACCAGCCCCTGATGCTCAAAGCTTTCCACAACCCAGTGCGGCAGGGCGGCGATGCCCATGCCCGCGGACACCATCTGGATCAGCAGCAGCGTATTATCCACGCTTTTTAACGCCGGGCTGACGCCTGCGGGCTGCAAGAAATGCCGCCAGATATCCAGGCGCTGCCGCTGCACCGGATAAATCATCAGCACTTCGCTGGCCAGATCTTCCGGTGAAATATGATCAACCTGCGCCAGCGGATGGTCGGGCGCCAGCACCAGGCGAACTTCAAAATCAAACATTGGCGAATAGAACAGCCCGCTGCGCGGCAAAATATCGGAGGTGAGCACCACGTCCAGCTCCCCCTGTTGAAGCGCGGGCTGGGGATCGAAAGTCACCCCGGATTTAAAATCCATCACCACCTGCGGCCAGCTCTGACGGAAGTTGCTCAACGCTGGCGTCAGCCATTGAATACAGCTGTGGCACTCGATAGCGATACGCAGCGTGGCCTGATGCGGTTCGTGGCAGGCCTGTAAAGCGTGCTGGATCTGCGGCAGCACCTGCTCGGCAAGCTGCAGCAAGATTTCGCCCTGCGGCGTAAAGCGCAGCGGCTGGCTTTTACGCACAAACAGGCGGAAGCCCAGGCGCTGCTCCAGATCGCTGAACTGATGGGACAGGGCCGACTGTGTCTGATGAAGCTGAGCGGCGGCGGCGGCCAGCGAACCGCTGTTGCGCAGCGCTTGCAGCGTCCGCAGGTGTTTGAGTTCGATCATGAGAGTCCTTCACATCGACAATGAACAATTTGCGCTTGTGGTGAATACAGTACCTGCGGATTATAGATGTGTAAACATCTGGACGTCTAAAAGCCCGATTGCCACGACAGCGGGCGGTAACTGAGGAACGCATTGATGACTATTCTGAACCATACGCTCGGCTTCCCCCGCGTTGGCCTGCGTCGCGAACTAAAAAAAGCACAGGAAAGCTACTGGGCGGGCAACAGCACGCAGGAAGCGCTGCTGGCGGTAGGCCGTGAACTGCGCGCCCGCCACTGGGAACAGCAGAAACAGGCTGGGGTAGACTATGTACCGGTCGGCGATTTCGCCTGGTACGATCATGTGCTGACTACCAGCCTGCTGCTGGGCAACGTGCCTGCCCGTCATCAAAATAAAGATGGCTCTGTCGATCTGGATACGTTGTTCCGTCTGGGCCGTGGCCGTGCGCCGACCGGCGAACCTGCGGCGGCGGCTGAAATGACCAAATGGTTTAACACTAACTATCACTATATGGTGCCGGAATTTACCCGGGGGCAGCAGTTTAAGCTTAGCTGGACGCAGATCCTGGACGAAGTGGACGAAGCGCTGGCGCTGGGCCATAAAGTGAAGCCCGTGCTGCTTGGCCCGGTGACCTATCTGTGGCTGGGTAAAGTCAAGGGCGAGCCGTTCGACCGTCTGAGCCTGTTAACCGAAATTCTGCCGGTTTACCAGCAGGTGCTGAGCGAGCTGGCGAAGCGCGATATCGAATGGGTGCAGATCGACGAGCCTGCGCTGGTGCTGGAGCTGCCGCAGGCGTGGCTCAACGCCTTTAAACCGGCTTACGAGGCGCTGCAAGGGCAAACCAAACTGCTGCTGACCACCTACTTTGACAGCGTCGGCACCAACCTGGACGCTATCGTTAAGCTGCCGGTTCAGGGTCTGCATGTTGATTTGGTACACGGCAAGGACGATATCGCCGCGCTGAACGCTAAAGTGCCGGCCGACTGGTTGCTTTCCGTCGGCGTAATCAACGGCCGTAACGTGTGGCGCGCCGATCTCAGCAGCTGGTTTGAGCGTTTACAGCCGCTGGTCGGCAAGCGTCAGCGGCTATGGATCGGCTCTTCCTGCTCGTTGCTGCACAGCCCCATCGATTTAAGTACCGAAACCCGCCTGGATGAAGAAGTAAAAAGCTGGTTCGCCTTTGCGCTACAGAAATGCCAGGAGCTGGCGCTGTTGAGCCATGCGTTAAACCACAATGACGCGCGGTCGCTGGAAGCCTGGAGCGCGCCCATTCGCGCCCGCCGGGACTCTGCGCGCGTGCATAACGAGGCCGTCAGCAAACGGCTGGCCGCTATCACCGCGAAAGACAGCGAGCGCCACAGCAGCTATAAGGCGCGTGCCGAAGCCCAGCGCCAGCGCTTTCAGCTGCCGGCCTGGCCGACCACCACTATCGGCTCTTTCCCGCAGACCACCGAAATCCGTGGCCTGCGCCTGGATTTCAAACAGGGGCGTCTGGACGGAAAGAGCTACCGCACCGGCATTGCTGAACATATCAAACAGGCGATCGTGGAGCAGGAGCGGCTGGGGCTGGACGTGCTGGTTCACGGCGAGGCGGAGCGCAACGACATGGTGGAATACTTCGGCGAAAACCTGGACGGTTTTGCCTTTACGCAAAACGGCTGGGTACAGAGCTACGGCTCCCGCTGCGTGAAGCCGCCGGTGATTATCGGTGACGTCAGTCGGCCGGAAGCGATCACCGTCGAGTGGGCGAAATACGCGCAGTCGCTGACCGACAAGCCGGTAAAAGGGATGCTGACCGGCCCGGTAACCATTCTTTGCTGGTCTTTCCCTCGTGAAGACGTGTCGCGTGAAACCATCGCTAAGCAGATCGCGCTGGCGCTGAGGGACGAAGTGGCCGATCTGGAAAAAGCCGGTATCGGCATTATCCAGATTGATGAGCCGGCGCTGCGTGAAGGCCTGCCGCTGCGGCGGTCAGAGTGGGCTGCCTATCTGGAGTGGGCCGTAGACGCGTTCCGCCTGAACGCCGCCGTGGCGCAGGATGCTACCCAAATCCACACCCATATGTGCTATTGCGAATTCAACGACATCATGGACGCCATTGCCGCGCTGGATGCGGATGTGATCACCATCGAAACCTCACGTTCTGATATGGAACTGCTGGAATCGTTCGAGGAATTTGACTATCCGAACGAAATCGGCCCGGGCGTTTACGACATTCACTCGCCAAACGTGCCAAGCGTGGCATGGATAGAGGCGCTGCTGCTGAAAGCGGCGAAGCGTATTCCGGTGGAGCGTCTGTGGGTGAACCCGGACTGCGGCCTGAAAACGCGCGGCTGGCCGGAAACCCGTCAGGCGCTGGCTAATATGGTGGAGGCGGCACGCAATCTTCGCAAAGCCGCTGCCTGATGGCGGTGTTGCCCGTGGACCTCTCATTTATTGATAACGTTTAGCGGCGTTTGGAATGTACGGGCGATGAAGCTGGTGCTGCGCCCGCCGCGAGGGTGGCATAAAAAAAGCCCGCCGATTGAGGCGGGCTCAGACTGCTGACAAACCTAAATAGCGGATGCATCCTGGTGTTTCTTACAGCAACCCAGCTGTTTCACGGTGGCAGAGGCTGAGCGGATAAGCGGACCTTTTTCGCGCATGGACGCGCGAAACGAGCCTACATGGACGTATCTACGGCGTGTCCGTGTTCCGATCTGCCTCTGCCGCTTTTCATCAATTTGCAAGCGGCCTAAGTTTGAGTTTGTCAGCAACCTCAGCCCGCCGATTGAGGCGGGCCTGAGCGTTAGCTGACGCCGTGCTGCCTGAACCAGGCCAGCATTCGCTGCCAGCCGTCTTTGGCCGACTCTTCGTGATAGCTGGGACGATAATCGGCGTTAAACGCGTGCCCGGCCTCGGGATAAACCACGATTTCCGATTTGGCGTTCGCCGCCCGCAGCGCCTGGCGCATGGTTTCCACGCTTTCTAACGGAATGCCGTCATCCAGCGCGCCGTACAGCCCCAATACCGGCGCGTTCAGGTCAACTGCGACGTCAACCGGGTGCTTCTGCTGCTGCAAGGTTTTATCGCCTGTCAGCTTGCCATACCAGGCGACTCCTGCTTTCAGCTGAGGATTGTGCGCGGCGTAGAGCCAGGTTATCCGGCCGCCCCAGCAAAAGCCGGTAATGGCCATATTGCGCATATCGCCGCCATGGCGCGATGCCCAGTTGGCTACGTGATCCAGATCCGCCAGCACCTGGCTATCCGGCACCTTGCTGACCAGCTCTTTAAACAGCGTAGGAATATCATCGTACTCGGCGGGATCGCCCTCGCGAAAATAGAGTTCGGGCGCGACGGCAAGATAGCCTTCGGTCGCCAGGCGACGGCAGATATCGCGAATATGCTCGTGCACGCCAAAAATTTCCTGCACGACCAGCACCACCGGTAGCGGGCCATCGGCCTGACGCGGTCTGGCGTGGAAAGCAGGCATATTCTCGCCCTGCGTTGGAATTGACGTTTCGCCGGAAACGATGTCGGCGCTGTCGGTAATGATGGTGGTCGATGCGGCAGGTGAAACCGCAGGAGCGAATCCCTTATTGCTCAATGTTTGAGTCGGATTATCGTCGCTTTTCATTGTCCTCTCCATACATGCAGTAGCGCAATCAGCTAACTATAGCCAGGATTACGTTTCGATCGGGTGAAGGTCAGCCTGTCATCTTCGACGGCGTTATCGGTTTCCGACAGCGCGATTCGTGCGGGAAGGCTTTTTTGTGTGATTACCGTCACGATTCAATAGACTCCAAATGTAACTTTCATTACTCAGAGTGAATTTACTCACATAAATTCACACAGCTTTGCGCTACTGTAAGCGCTTCATCGCCTTTTAATTACAGGATCTTGTCATGGCACAGTCAGACGTTTTTCACCTGGGTTTAACCAAAGCCGATCTTCAGGGCGCCACCCTTGCCATTGTGCCAGGCGACCCCGAGCGCGTTAAAAAGATTGCCGCGCTGATGGATAATCCGGTTCATCTGGCGTCGCACCGCGAATTCACCACCTGGCGCGCCGACATTGACGGCAAGGCCGTTATCGTCTGTTCAACCGGTATCGGCGGCCCTTCCACCTCCATCGCGGTAGAAGAGCTGGCGCAGCTGGGCATCCGTACTTTTCTGCGCGTAGGTACAACTGGCGCTATCCAGCCTGACATCAGCGTGGGCGACGTGCTGGTAACCACCGGCTCTGTGCGTCTGGATGGTGCGAGTCTGCACTTTGCGCCGCTGGAATTCCCGGCGGTGGCCGATTTTACCTGCACCACCGCGCTGGTCGAAGCGGCGAAAGCGCTTGGCGCGACCACGCATATCGGCGTCACCGCGTCTTCCGACACTTTTTATCCGGGACAGGAGCGTTACGACACCTTTTCTGGCCGCGTAGTGAGCCGTTTCCAGAACTCCATGAAAGAGTGGCAGCAAATGGGCGTGCTGAACTACGAAATGGAATCCGCCACGCTGCTGACCATGTGCGCCAGCCAGGGTCTGCGTGCCGGCATGGTGGCGGGCGTGATCGTGAACCGCACCCAGCAGGAAATTCCCGATGCGGAAACCATGAAGAAAACCGAAAGCGATGCGGTGCGTATCGTAGTTGAGGCGGCGCGCCGTCTGATCTAGACGTTGAGATCGGCCTCGCCAACCTCTGGCCTGGCCGTTGAGACCAGTTTCGCTAACTTCTTCAGCCTTCATTAAGGGAGCGCGGCTCCCTTAATGGTTTCGCCCTTGCGCTACCCACGGCAAATTTTTCGAGCCGTCTCTGACATCCTGATGAAAACCTCCTCGATCCCGTTACATCGCGCTTTTTAACTCGACATTGCCACGGCCTGCCCTTACCTTTTCTGCCAGAGAAGCCTGGACGGGAGAAGGCGCGTGGATGCAATAATCGGTTACGGCATTGGCTCAGGCCTGGCGGGCGCGCTGGTCGGCTGGCTTATCGCCTGGTATCACAGCCAGCAGCGCGCGGCGCACCAGGAAACGGAGCGCAGGCTGCTGCAACAGGCCAGCGAGCAGCTGAAGCAGGAGCGCGATCGCCTGACGCAGCAACAGAGCCAGCAGCAGCAGGCGCAAAAACAGCAGGAGCTGGAGCTGCGTCAGCTGCACGGCACGCTCGCCGCTACCCAGGAGAAACTCACCCAGCTTGACCACTGGCGCGGCGAGGCCGAACAGCTGGCGCGCGAACTGCGCACCCAGCTGGAGATCAACAGCGCCCAGGAGGCGGAACTGCGCGAGGTCACCATTCGGCTTGAAGAGAGCAGAATGGCGGCGGAAGAGAAGCAGCGCCTGCTGGTCAACAGCGAACAGCGGCTGAACGCGCAGTTTGAACACCTTGCCAACCGTATTTTCGAACACAGCAACCGCCGTGTCGATGAGCAGAACCGCCAGAGCCTGGACGGGCTGCTCTCGCCGCTGCGCGAACAGCTGGAAGGGTTTCGTCGCCAGGTTCAGGAAGGCTTCGGCCAGGAGGCGCGCGAGCGCCATACGCTTTCTCATGAAATCCGCAATCTGCAACAGCTCAATGCCCAAATGGCGCAGGAAGCGATTAACCTGACCAAGGCCCTGAAGGGCGACAATAAAATGCAGGGAAACTGGGGCGAAGTCGTGCTCAGCCGCGTGCTGGAAGCCTCCGGCCTGCGGGAAGGGCACGAATATGAAACCCAGGTCAATATTCAGCTGGAGCATAACGCCCGTATGCAGCCGGACGTGATTGTGCGTCTGCCGCAGGGCAAAGACGTGGTGATCGACGCGAAGATGACGCTGGTGGCTTACGAACGCTATTTCAACGGCGAAGATGAAGCCACGCGCGAAACGGCCATCGGCGAGCACGTTGCGGCCATTCGCAGCCATATCCGCCTGCTGAGCCGCAAAGATTATCAGCAGCTGCCCGGCCTGCGATCGCTGGACTACGTGCTGATGTTTATTCCGGTCGAACCCGCTTTTCTGGTCGCTATTGACCGTCAGCCGGAACTGATCAACGAGGCGCTGGGTCAAAACATCATGCTGGTCAGCCCCACCACGTTGCTGGTGGCGCTACGTACCATCAATAACCTGTGGCGCTACGAGCACCAAAGCCGTCATGCCCAGCGCATCGCCGACAGAGCGGCTAAGCTCTATGACAAAATGCGCCTGTTTGTCGACGACATGTCGGCAATGGGGCAAAGCCTCGATAAGGCCAGCGAAAGCTATCGTCAGGCCATGAAGAAGCTGGCGGAAGGGCGGGGCAACCTGATCGCGCAGACGGAAAGTTTTCGGCAGCTGGGCGTGGCCATCAAGCGGCCTATTAATCCCCGCCTGGTCGCGCAGGCGATGCCGGATGAGGCTGACGAGCAAGAGAACGAAGATGAGGAAGATGTCGCGTATCTGGCGACGCAAACCGGGCCAGGCGCGGCCCGAGTTAATGAATAACCCGCAAGGCTGTGCCTGGCCTGCGGGACTCTGATACACTTGGCAGATAACTGATTGCAGAGCAGGCAAAACAAATGGCAGATGAATCAAAGGATACCACGCACTTCGGCTTTCGCACGGTAGCGAAAAGCGACAAAGCTGAAATGGTGGCTGATGTTTTCCATTCCGTTGCGGCCAAATATGACCTGATGAACGATCTGATGTCGTTCGGCATCCACCGTGTCTGGAAACGTTTTACTATCGATTGCAGCGGCGTGCGTCGCGGACAGCGCGTCCTGGATCTGGCCGGCGGTACCGGCGATCTGACCGCTAAATTCTCTCGCCTGGTAGGTGAAACGGGTGAAGTGGTGCTAGCGGATATCAACAGCTCCATGCTGAAAGTAGGCCGTGAGAAACTGCGTAACAACGGGATCATCGGCAACGTGAACTATGTGCAGGCTAACGCCGAAGCGCTGCCGTTCCCGGACAATCATTTCGACTGCATCACTATCGCTTTCGGCCTGCGTAACGTCACCGAAAAAGAGAAGGCGCTGGCCTCGATGTTCCGCGTGCTGAAGCCGGGCGGACGCCTGCTGGTGCTGGAGTTTTCCAAACCGCTGCTGGAGCCGCTAAGCAAGGCGTATGACGCCTACTCATTCCACGTGCTGCCGCGTATCGGCGAGCTGGTGGCGAAAGATTCCGAAAGCTACCGCTATCTGGCCGAATCTATCCGAATGCATCCGGATCAGGATACGTTAAAGCAGATGATGGATGATGTCGGCTTCGAGAATACTACCTATCACAATCTTACCGGTGGCATCGTTGCGCTGCACCGCGGATTCAAGTTCTGAACAGGATAGCGAATGACCTTAACGCCGCTGTTAACCGCAGGGCTGGAAACGGCGCTCAATCAGATCCTTTATCGCGATCGCGGCCTGAAAGCCGCGCGTCAGCGTCTTAACGGCCGCAGCCTGGCCATTGAGCTGGCCGAGCTGAAGCAGCCGCTGATCTTTATCTTCAGCGACCAACAGGTCGATGTGCTGGGCGACTGGTGCGACACGCCGGACTGCAAGGTGAAAACCCGTCTGGCGACGCTGCGCAAGCTGCGCGATCGTCAGCAGTTAACCAGCCTGATCCGCAGCGGCGAGCTGGAGGTTGAGGGCGATCTACAGGTCGTCCAGCAGTTCTCCGCGCTGATCGATCTGGCCGAGCTTGACCCTGCCGAATATCTCGCGCCCTGGATTGGCGATATTGCCGCTCAGGGCATCAGCCAGGCCGCCCGTCGCGGGTTGCAGCTGGTGCGCGGCAATCTTGACCGTAAACAGAGCTACCTTGGTCAGGCGCTGACGGAAGAGTGGCGCCTGGCGCCGGGCGGCCTGGAGCTTGCCTTGTTTGCTGAAGAAGTCGACGCCGCCGCTCGCGAGCTGGCTGCGCTGGAAACCCGCCTTAAACAACTGGAGGGCAAATGACCCTCGGAGAAATACGTCGTCTCTATTTTATTATCCGTATCTTTTTGAGCTATGGACTGGATGAGCTAATCCCGAAAACCCGGCTGGCGCTGCCGCTGCGCCTGTGGCGCCGGACGCTGTTCTGGATGCCTAATTTGCACAAAGAGCGTCAGCTTGGCGAGCGTATCAGGTTAGCCATGGAGCAGCTTGGCCCGGTGTGGATCAAATTTGGTCAGATGATGTCCACGCGACGCGATCTTTTTCCGCCGCATATCGCCGATCAGCTGGCGATGCTGCAGGACAAGGTCGCGCCTTTCGATGGCGTACAGGCGAAAAAACAGATTGAGATGTCGCTTGGCTGCAAGGTGGAAACCCTGTTTGATGACTTTGTGATCACGCCGCTTGCTTCCGCTTCCATCGCGCAGGTACACACCGCCACGCTGAAGGAAAACGGCAGGGAAGTGGTCATTAAGGTTATTCGTCCGGATATCCTGCCGGTGATCAAAGCCGATATGAAGCTGATCAACCGCATGGCGGCCTGGGTGCCTCGCCTGTTACCGGACGGGCGCCGCCTGCGTCCGCAGGAAGTGGTGGCCGATTACGAAAAAACGCTGATAGACGAACTGAACCTGCTGCGCGAAGCGGCTAACGCCATTCAGCTGCGCCGTAATTTCGAAGGCAGCAACATGCTTTACGTGCCGGAAATCTATTCCGACTACTGTAGCGAAACCATGCTGGTGATGGAGCGCATTTACGGCATTCCAATCTCCGATGTGGTGCAGCTCGAACAGCGCGGCGTCAACATGAAGCTGCTGGCCGAGCGCGGCGTGCAGGTCTTCTTTACCCAGGTGTTCCGCGACAGCTTTTTCCACGCCGATATGCATCCGGGCAACATTTTTGTCAGCTATGAGCATCCTGAAGATCCGCAATATATCGGTATCGACTGCGGTATCGTCGGCTCGCTGAATAAAGAAGATAAGCGGTATCTGGCGGAGAACTTTATCGCCTTCTTCAACCGCGATTACCGCAAGGTTGCCGAGCTGCACGTTGATTCCGGCTGGGTGCCGGCGGATACCAACGTAGAGGATTTCGAGTTCGCTATTCGTACCGTTTGCGAACCGATTTTTGAAAAGCCGCTGGCGGAAATCTCCTTCGGTCACGTGCTGCTGAACCTCTTTAATACGGCGCGCCGCTTCAACATGGAAGTGCAGCCTCAGCTGGTGCTGTTACAGAAAACTCTACTGTATGTGGAAGGCGTTGGACGACAGCTTTATCCGCAGCTCGACCTGTGGAAAACCGCCAAGCCGTTCCTGGAAGACTGGATCAAAGATCAGATTGGCATTCCGGCTATCGTGCGCGCGCTGAAAGAAAAAGCGCCGTTCTGGGCGGAAAAACTGCCGGAGCTGCCGGAGCTGGTTTACGAAAGCCTGAAGCGACACAAGCATCTGCAGCACAGCGTCGATAAGCTTTCTTACGATCTGCGCAACGACCGGGTGCGGCATCATCAGTCGCGCTATCTGTTCGGTATTGGCGCCACGCTGCTGCTGAGCGGCACGGCTATTCTGCTGACCAGACCGCAGTGGGATTTGCTGTCGGCGGTTATGGTCGCTGGCGGTCTGGTAAGCTGGCTGGTCGGCTGGCGTAAAACCGACTGACTGTCATGAAAGGTAAAGAGGGGCTGGCAGCGCTTTGCGCGCGGTCAGCCCGGCTTATATACTGCGAAACCTGCATTAACTGACATCTGAGGCAAAATTATGGGCGGTATTAGTATCTGGCAATTGTTAATTATTGCCGTAATCGTTGTGCTGCTCTTCGGCACGAAGAAACTGCGCGGGCTGGGTTCCGATCTCGGTTCATCAATCAAAGGCTTTAAAAAAGCCATGAGTGACGATGACGAAAAGCCAAAAACACATGCCGACGATGCTGATTTTAAAGCCACTCTGGCCGACAAACAGCACGCAGAAGCGAAGAAAGAAGACGTTAAGAACGACAAGGTGTAAGCCGTGTTCGACATAGGTTTTAGTGAACTGATTCTGGTGTTTATTATCGGGCTGGTAGTGCTGGGTCCGCAGCGTTTGCCGGTTGCGGTAAAAACCGTGGTCGGCTGGATCCGCGCGCTGCGCTCGCTGGCGGCTAATGTGCAAAACGAACTGGCGCAGGAGCTGAAACTCCAGGAGCTGCAGGACAGCCTGAAGAAGGTGGAAGAGGCCAGTAAAAACAGCCTGTCGCCGGAGCTGAAAGCCTCGATGGAAGAGCTGAAGCAGTCGGCGGAATCCATGAAGCGTACCTATCTGGGCGAGAACGAAAAAGCGGACGACGAAGCTAACACTATCCACAATCCGCTGGTGAAAAACGCCGAGGATTCTCATGAAGGCGTGACGCCTGCTGCGGCCGATCATCAGGCCAGCGCCCCGGCGCAGGCGCCAGAGGCAGCAACCAGTGCAGCGCCACAGCCTGCGGTGCAGCAGGAACAGCATACGCCAGTCGTGCATGTTTCGCCTGCGGCGAGCGATATGGCAGCAGCGCACTCTGCTACGGTTCGCGTTGCTGAGCCAGCCGCAAGCGGTGTAGCCCAGGTTGCTGAAACTGTTTCGCCTGTCGCAAGCGATGCGGCTGTAGCACCGTCCGCTGCGGTTCACGTTGCCGAACCTGCCACAAGCGGGGTAGCCCAGGTCGCTGAACCTGCTTCGTCTGCTGCAAGCGATGCGGCCGTAGCAAAATCCGCGACGGCCAGGGCTGCTGAAGCGCCTGCCGCCGCCAGCGCGCCTTATGAAACCGCCGCCGGAAAGCCGGACGCCGCGTCGAATACGGCGCCTGCCGCCGCGCCTGAAAAGCCAAAGGCCGTTAAAGACGAAGCGCCGACGCTTTCCAGCCGTGCGCCTGTTTCCACCACCCAACCGGATGAACGCTAAACATGGCTGTTGAAGATACCCAACCGCTTATCAGCCATCTGATTGAGCTGCGTAAGCGCCTGCTGAACTGCATTATCGCCGTGGTGGCGATTTTCCTTTGCCTGGCGTACTTTTCCAACGATATTTATCAGCTGGTTTCCGCGCCGCTGATCGAGCAGATGCCAGCGGGCGCCAGCATGATCGCGACCGACGTGGCTTCGCCTTTTTTCGCGCCGGTCAAGCTGACCATGATCGTTTCCGTCTTCCTTGCGGTACCGGTGATCCTTTACCAAATCTGGGCCTTTATCGCGCCCGCGCTTTACCGCCACGAACGCAGGCTGGTGGTGCCGCTGCTGATTTCCAGTTCATTCCTATTCTATATAGGGATGGCTTTCGCCTACTTTGTTGTCTTCCCGTTGGCCTTTGGGTTCTTCGCTAAAACCGCGCCGCACGGCGTGCAGATCGCTACCGATATCAATAACTATCTCGATTTCGTAATGGCGTTGTTTATGGCGTTTGGCGTCTCTTTCGAGGTGCCGATTGCTATCGTGCTGCTGTGCTGGACCGGTGTGACCACGCCGGAGGAACTGAAGGCGAAGCGGCCTTATGTTCTGGTCGGCGCTTTTATCGTAGGTATGCTGTTGACGCCGCCGGATGTGCTTTCCCAGACGCTGCTGGCCATTCCGATGTACTGCCTGTTTGAGGTCGGCGTGTTCTTCTCCCGTTTCTATACCGGATTACGGCGGGAAGAGAGTGACCAGGAGACGGAGTAGCCGCGAAGGCCTGCCCACATTAAAAAATAACCGCCCGTAAGGGCGGTTACTGTTTGGAACACGCTATGTTTGATATTGGGGTCAATCTGACCAGCACGCAGTTCGCCAAAGATCGCGACAAGGTTGTAAAACGCGCCGTTGATGCGGGCGTCACCGGCATTCTGATTACCGGCACCAACGCGCTGGAGAGCCAGCAGGCGCAGAGCCTGGCGAAACGTCGTTCCGGCTACTGCTGGTCTACGGCAGGCGTTCATCCGCATCACGCCAGCGAATGGTCGGCGGAAACGGCCGCCACCTTAAGAAGGCTGGCGGAAAGCCCGGAAGTGGCGGCGATTGGCGAGTGCGGGCTGGATTTCAACCGCAACATCTGCGGGCCGGAACAGCAGGCTTACGCCTTTAATGCTCAGCTTGAGCTGGCGGCCGATCTGCAGCTGCCCGTTTTTCTGCACTGCCGCGAAGCGCACGATCGCTTTCTCGCTATCCTGACGCCCTGGCTACCAAAGCTGCCCGGCGCGGTCGTACACTGTTTTACCGGCACGAAAGCGGAGCTGGAAGCCTGTCTGGCTGCCGGGCTTTATATCGGCATTACGGGATGGGTGTGCGATGAACGTCGCGGACTTGAGCTGCGCGAGCTGATGCCGCTTATTCCTGCTGACAGGCTGCTGCTGGAAACGGACGCGCCTTATTTGCTGCCGCGCGACATGCGTCCCCGCCCTGCATCGCGACGTAACGAGCCGTGCTTTCTGCCGCATATCGTAGAACAGGTCGCGCTACTGCGCGGCGAAGAGGCGGCTACCCTGGGGCAGCAGTGCGACAGCAATGCGCGAGCGCTTTTCCGTCTGAACGCGCAGTAGCCTCAGAGTTTCTGGAACTGCCGATTGTCCAGGCTGCGGACGATCTGCTTATTCAGCAGGTTAAGCAGCAGCATAGAACGCGCCTCGCCGTCCGGCTCGGTAAAAATTGCCTTCAGGCCTTCGAAAGCGCCAGCGGTAATCAATACTCTGTCGCCGGGCTGCGGTAGCGTCGGTGCGGGCAGCGTTACCGTCGCCTGCGTTTGCAGCGCTTCGATCACGTCCTGCGGCACGGTCGCGGGCAGATTGCCGAAGCGAACGAAATGGCTGACGCCGCGCGTGGCGCTGATGGTCGTGGTATGAATCGCTTCCGGATCGAACTCAATAAAAAGGTAGTTCGGGAACAGCGGCTCATTTACCTGAGTACGCTTGCCGCGCACCAGTTTCTCTAAGGCAATCATGGGGCTGAGACAATGCACCGCCTGGCGCTCAAGATGTTCTTTCGCGCGGGTAAGCTGGCCACGTTTGCAATAAAGTAAATACCAGGATTCCATAACGTCACTTTGCAATTACAGGGTCGCTAAGAATAACAAAAATAGCGTGATAGTTATAGCAACATGCAGGCCAGAAGGCGCCTGAAATCGCGATGAATGAACGGACAGCGTTAAGCATAAAGCTTATTAACTGTAGTTATCAGCGGATCGGTTGATGAGTCGGGATGCCGGAAGAAAAAATTTTTGGCGGTCGCAGCGTGAGCGCGCCGACCTCCTGCCGCGAAAAACTAAGCACGAGAGCTTAATCCTCCCTATAATGGCCGATTCACTGACCGTATTGATGAGAAGTCATGAAATACCACGACCTACGCGACTTCCTTTCCCTGCTGGAGCAGCGCGGGGAATTAAAACGCATTAAGCAAGAGATCGATCCCGATCTTGAAATGACCGAAATTGCCGATCGCACTCTGCGAGCCGGCGGGCCGGCGCTGCTGTTTGAAAACCCCAAAGGCTATAATATGCCGGTGCTGTGCAACCTTTTCGGCACGCCGGATCGCGTTGCGCTGGGCATGGGCCAGGAAGACGTGAAGGCGCTGCGTGAAGTGGGCCGCCTGCTCGCCTTTTTGAAAGAGCCGGAACCGCCGCGCGGTTTTCGCGACTTTTTCGACAAAATGCCGCAGTGGAAGCAGGTGCTGAATATGCCGACGAAGCGCCTGCGCGACGCGCCGTGCCAGCAGCAAATCTGGCAGGGCGATGAAGTCGATCTGAGCCGCATTCCGGTGATGAAGTGCTGGCCGGAAGATGCCGCGCCGCTGATCACCTGGGGCCTGACGGTTACGCGCGGCCCGCACAAAGAGCGGCAGAACCTGGGCATCTATCGCCAGCAGGTTATTGGTAAGAACAAACTCATTATGCGCTGGCTGTCGCATCGCGGCGGCGCGCTGGATTTCCAGGAGTGGACGCAGCAGCATCCCGGCGAGCGCTTCCCGGTCTCCGTCGCGCTGGGCGCCGATCCCGCCACCATTTTGGGCGCGGTCACGCCGGTTCCCGATACGCTTTCTGAATATGCTTTTGCGGGACTGCTGCGCGGCACCAAAACCGAAGTCGTGAAGTGCGTCTCCAACGATCTGGAAGTGCCGGCCAGCGCGGAAATCGTGCTGGAAGGCTATATCGAGGCGGGCGAAGTGGCGCCGGAAGGGCCGTATGGCGACCATACCGGCTACTATAATGAAGTCGATAACTTCCCGGTGTTTACCGTAACGCACATTACGCAGCGCCGCGACGCCATCTATCATTCCACCTATACCGGGCGTCCGCCGGATGAGCCAGCCGTGCTTGGCGTGGCGCTGAATGAAGTCTTCGTGCCGATCCTGCAAAAGCAGTTCCCGGAAATCGTCGATTTTTATCTGCCGCCGGAAGGTTGTTCCTATCGTCTGGCGATCGTTACGATGAAAAAGCAGTACGCAGGCCATGCCAAGCGGGTGATGATGGGCGTTTGGTCATTTTTGCGCCAGTTTATGTACACTAAGTTTGTTATCGTATGTGACGACGATGTGAACGCGCGCGACTGGAACGACGTTATCTGGGCCATTACCACCCGGATGGATCCGGCCAGGGATACGGTGCTGGTAGAGAACACGCCTATCGACTACCTGGATTTCGCTTCGCCGGTTTCCGGGTTAGGCTCGAAAATGGGCCTGGACGCCACCAACAAGTGGCCCGGAGAAACCCAGCGCGAATGGGGCCGCCCTATTCGCAAAGATCCCGCCGTCACCGCGCGCATTGATGCCATATGGGACGAGTTAGGCATCTTCAGTGAGTCGCCCACGCGCAAAAACGCGCCCGGCAAATAATCGACCCGACAGAGGGAACGCATGACAACGTTAAGCTGTAAAGTGATCTCGGTAGAGGCGATAACCGATACCGTTTACCGAGTCCGTATGGTGCCGGAAGCCGATTTCAGCTTCCGGGCCGGTCAGTATCTGATGGTAGTGATGGACGAGCGCGACAAACGCCCGTTCTCGCTGGCTTCCACGCCGATGGAAAAAGAGATTATTGAGCTGCATATTGGCGCTTCGGAACTCAATCTCTACGCGATGGCGGTGATGGAACGGATCCAGGAGCAGCGCAGCATTACCGTGGATATTCCGCACGGCGACGCGTGGCTGCGTGAAGAGAGCGACCGTCCGCTGATCCTGATTGCGGGCGGCACGGGCTTCTCCTACGCCCGTTCGATCCTGCTGACCGCGCTGGCGCAGCGGCCGGAGCGTCATATCGAAATTTACTGGGGCGGCCGTGAACTGAAGCACCTCTACGATATGGACGAACTGGAAGCGCTGGCGGTGAAGCACCCGAACCTGAAGGTGATCCCGGTGGTGGAACAGCCTGAGCCGGGCTGGGAAGGGCGTAGCGGCACCGTGCTGACGGCGGTTATGAACGACCACCGCAGCCTGGCCGAGTACGAGATCTATATCGCGGGCCGTTTTGAAATGGCGAAAATCGCGCGCGAACGCTTCTGTGCCGAGCGCGAGGCGAAAGCGGAACAGATGTTTGGCGACGCCTTCGCCTTTATCTGAGCCGGAACGATTGCGTAAAAAAGCCGCCCGTCACGGGCGGCTGCATCAAACCCTTTCCAGTACGGTAGCGATGCCCTGTCCCAAACCGATACACATGGTCGCCAGACCAAACTGTGCGTCGCGTCGCTCCATCAGGTTCAACAACGTCGTGGCGATCCGCGCGCCGGAACAGCCCAGCGGATGACCCAGCGCGATAGCGCCGCCGTTCAGATTGATTTTGTTATCCAGCTCCTCCATCAATCCCAGCTCCTTAATACACGGCAGCACCTGCGCGGCGAACGCTTCGTTCATCTCAAACAGATCGATATCGCTGACGTTCAGTCCTGCTTTCTTCAGCGCCAGCCGGGAGGCGGGCACCGGGCCAAAGCCCATAATCGACGGATCGCAGCCGACCACTGCCATCGAGCGGATCCGCGCCCGCGCTTTCAGGCCTAGCTCGCGAGCGCGTGATTCGCTCATCAGCAGCATCGCCGCCGCGCCGTCGGAGAGCGCCGAGGAGCTGCCCGCCGTTACCGTGCCGTTAACCGGATCGAAGGCGGGCTTCAGCGCGGCCAGACCCGCTGTGGTGGTATCGGGACGGATCACTTCATCAAAATCATAGCGCTTGAGCACGCCGTCGCCGTCATGGCCACTGGTCGCGACGATCTCCGCAGCAAAGTGACCCGCCTGCGTGGCGGCCCAGGCGCGCTGGTGCGAGCGGGCGGCAAATTCATCCTGCCTTTCCCGACCGATCTGGTGCATACGCGCCAGCATTTCCGCCGTCAGGCCCATCATGCCGGCGGCTTTCGCCACGGTTTTGCTCAGGCCGGGATGAAAATCGACGCCGTGGCTCATCGGCACGTGGCCCATATGCTCCACGCCGCCCACCAGGCAGGCGCTGGCGTCGCCAACCATGATGGCGCGCGCGGCATCGTGCATTGCCTGCATCGAGGAGCCGCAAAGGCGGTTGACGGTGGTAGCGGGCACCCGATGCGGGATTTCCGCCAGCAGGGCGGCATTACGGGCGATGTTAAAACCCTGCTCCAGCGTTTGCTGCACGCAGCCCCAGTAAATATCATCCAGGCTTGCCGCCGCCAGCGCCGGGTTGCGGCTCAGCAGCGAGCGCATCAGATGCGCCGAAAGATCTTCCGCCCGGACATGGCGAAAAGCGCCGCCTTTGGAGCGGCCCATCGGCGTGCGGATGGCATCAACAATTACGACTTTTTCCATTTCTCTTTCCTTACGCCGTTTTCAGGACGTCATCGGCCGGTTGAACCTGCGGATACCACTGCGTTTTATGCTGCGCTTTTTCCTGCAGGCTGGCCGGCAGCTGATAAAGCGGGCCGAGCGCGGCAAAGAAGGCCGCCTGGCTGGCAAAGCGGGCGCTGCCCTGCGTATCCAGATAGCGGAAAACGCCGCCGCGAAACGGCGGGAAGCCCAGCCCGTAAACCAGCGCCATATCCGCTTCGGCCGGCGTGGCGATAATGTTTTCTTCCAGGCAGAGCACCACTTCGTTAACCATCGGGATCATCATTCGGGCCACAATTTCTTCATCGCTGAAAACGCGCTGCGGCTGGCTGACGCTTTGCAGCAGTTTATCGACTTCGGGATCGACAATTTTCTTCTGTTTGCCTTTGCTGTCCTTCTCCCAGCGATAAAACCCGGCCTGATTTTTTTGTCCGAACCGTTTCGCCTCGAACAGCACGTCGATGGCATCACGGTAATCCTTTTTCATACGGTTCGGGAAACCGTCAGCCATTACGCTCTGCGCGTGATGCGCGGTATCAATGCCGACCACGTCCAGCAGCCAGGCAGGCCCCATCGGCCAGCCGAAATGCTTTTCCATGACTTTATCTATCTGACGATAATCCGCACCGTCGCGCAGCAGCAGGCTGAAGCCGGCAAAATAGGGGAACAGCACGCGGTTGACGAAAAAACCGGGACAGTCGTTCACCACGATGGGCGTCTTGCCCATTTGGTCGGCCCAGGCCACCACTTTCGCCAGCGTGGCGTCCGAGGTTTTTGCACCCCGGATCACTTCAACCAGCGGCATGCGGTGCACCGGATTAAAAAAGTGCATTCCGCAGAAGTTTTCCGGGCGCTGCAGCGCATCAGCAAGCTGGCTGATGGGAATAGTCGAGGTATTGGAAGCCAGAACGGCATCCTGACGAAGATGCTGTTCCGTCTCTGCCAGCACCGCCGCTTTAACGCGCGGGTTTTCCACCACGGCCTCGACGACCATATCGGCACGTTCAAATCCTTCATAGCTCAGGGTTGGATGGATAGCGCCGATGATGCCCGCCAGCTGCATCGCGTCAATTTTCCCTCGCGTCAGCTGCTTATTCAGCAGCCCGGCCGCTTCGGTCATACCGAGTTCCAGCGAGGCCGGATTGATATCCTTCATTAATACCGGTACGCCTTTGCTGGCCGCCTGATAAGCGATGCCGCCGCCCATAATGCCCGCGCCCAATACGGCAGCCTGCTTCGGTAGCGCGCTATTCTGCGCCAGCTTTTTCGCTTTCGCCTTCAGCGCGCGATCGTTAAGGAACAGGCCGACCAGCGCACGCGCCTCGTCGGAACGGGCCAGCGGGACAAAAGCCTGCGTTTCCAGCAGCAAAGCTTCATCACGGCCCAGCGCAGCAGCGGCCTCAATCGTTTTTACCGCCGTCAGCGGAGCAGGGTAGTGCTTGCCCGCGGTTTGCAGCACCACGCCTTTGGCGGTGGTAAAACTCATCATCGCCTCAATTTTATTGAGCTTCAGCGGTTGCAGCTTCGGCTCGCGACGTTCGCGCCACGGCTGTTTGCCGCTAATGGCCTCGCGCAGGATGGCGATGCCCGCATCGCGCAGCTTATCAGCCGCCACAACGGCATCCACCAGGCCCAGCGCCAGCGCTTTTTGCGCATCGACATCTTTTCCGGCGGCGATAATTTCCAGCGCGCTGTCGGCGCCCAGCAGACGCGGCAGGCGCACCGAGCCGCCAAAGCCGGGCATGATCCCCAGCTTCGTTTCCGGCAGGCCAATACGCGCGTCCGGCGTGGCGATACGGAAGTCCGTTGCCAGGATACATTCACAGCCGCCGCCCAGCGCATAGCCCTGTACGGCCGACAAGGTCGGCACCGGCAGATCCTCAAGCCGATTAAAGATAGCGTTGGCGTAATGCAGCCACTGCGTCAGCTGTTCCTCCGGGGCGGCGAACAGCGATAAAAATTCGGTAATATCCGCGCCGACGATAAACGCCGGTTTGCGCGAACTGAGCAGAACCGCCTGCAGATCCGGCTGCCGCTCCAGCACGGCTATCGCCTCGCCCAGGCTGGCGACGGTTTGCGTATCCAGTTTGTTAACTGAACCGGGCGCATCAAAAACCAGTTCAGCAATACCATTTTCCAGCCAGTTCAGGGTCAGGGTGTCGCCTTGGTAAAGCATTCTTCTCTCCTGCTGCCGCGCTAAAGGGATCTGGTCATACCAGATGATCGAGAGTGTGGAGTTGATGTTAATTATTTGCAAACGAGAGTTTGCTTATTTGCAAACAAGATCACAGGCGCGGCAAAACGATCTCGCCGTGCTAAGATGCGCCTGATTACGTGATTAACGGAGGTAAAGTGATGGACTCGTTGAGCGCCCTTTATCATGAGCATCTGAAGACGCTACAGGCGCGCGCGCAGCAGGTGCTGGCCCGCTTTAAGCTGGATGCCATGCTGATCCATTCCGGCGAACTGCTGACGGTTTTTCTGGATGACCACGACTACCCTTTCAAAGTAAACCCGCAGTTTAAAGCCTGGCTGCCGGTGACCACCGTGCCCAACTGCTGGCTGTGGGTCGACGGCGTGAACAAGCCGAAGCTCTGGTTTTATTCGCCGGTGGATTACTGGCACAACGTCGAGCCGCTGCCGCAAAGCTTCTGGACGGACGGCATGGAGATTACGGCGCTGAAAAAAGCGGATGAAATCGGCCAGCTGTTGCCGACAAACCGTGAAAACGTTGCCTATATCGGCCCGGTGCCGCAGCGTGCCGCCCAGCTTGGCATCAACGCCGCCGCGATCAACCCAAAAGGGGTGATCGACTTTCTGCATTATCATCGCTCTTATAAAACCGATTACGAACTTTACTGCCTGCGCGAAGCGCAAAAGACGGCGGTGATCGGTCATCGCGCAGCGAAGGAAGCCTTTCTTTCCGGCATGAGCGAGTTCGATATTAATATTGCTTACCTCAGCGCTACCGGCCATCGCGATATCGACGTGCCTTACGGCAATATCGTCGCGCTGAACGAACATGCCGCCGTGCTGCACTACACTAAGCTTGATCAATTGCCGCCGGAACAGCCGCGCAGCTTTCTGCTGGATGCAGGCACGGAATATAACGGTTATGCAGCGGATCTGACGCGCAGCTACGCTTACGATCCCGCCAGCGACTATGCGACGCTTATTCAGGATATGAATGAAGAAGAGCTGGCGCTGATTGCCACGCTGAAGGCGGGCGTGCGCTATACCGACTACCATCAGCAGATGCATCAGCGGCTGGCGAAACTGCTGCTGAAACATCAGCTGGTCAAAGGGCTGAGCGAAGAGGCGATGGTGGCGGAAAACCTTACCGGGCCGTTTATGCCGCACGGCGTGGGTCATCCGCTTGGCCTACAGGTGCATGACGTCGCCGGTTTTATGCAGGATGACAGCGGCACCCATCTGGCCGCGCCGCAGCAGTATCCCTTTTTACGCTGCACGCGCATCCTTGAACCGCGCATGGTACTGACGATTGAACCCGGCATCTACTTTATCGAGTCGCTGCTCGCGCCATGGCGCGAAGGCAAGTTCAGCCAGCACTTCGACTGGGCGCGCATTGAGGCGCTGAAGCCTTATGGCGGTATCCGAATCGAAGATAACGTGGTGATCCATGAACAGGGCGTGGAAAACATGACCCGGGATCTGAAGCTGGATTAATGGACGCCTGGGAGATCCCCGCTGAAACCTTCAGCTTCAGCGAGGAAATAAAAAAAAGCCGCTTTATCACGCTGCTGGCGCATACCGAAGGCGTGGAGGCGGCGCGCGCTTTTGTGCAGCAGGTGAAAGGCGAGCATCCTGCCGCCCGGCATCACTGCTGGGCCTGGGTAGCGGGCGCGCCTGACGATTCGCAGCAGCTGGGTTTCTCGGATGACGGCGAGCCTTCCGGCACGGCGGGCAAACCGATGCTGGCCCAGCTGATGGGCAGCGGCGTGGGCGAGATAACGGCGGTAGTGGTGCGCTATTACGGCGGCATACAGCTGGGCACCGGCGGGCTGGTTAAGGCCTACGGCGGCGGCGTGCAGCAGGCATTAAAATTGCTGCCTCGTGCGCGGAAGGTGCCCATGCTGACCTTTACGCTGGTTTGCGACTATGCGCAGCTGGCGGAAATAGAAAGGATGGTCGCCCGTTTTAACGGTCAGCTGCTGCACAGCGAGTTTTTACAGCGTGTCTCGCTGACGCTGGCGCTGCCCCATGCGCAGGTCGCAGGCTTCACGCGCAATCTCACCGATTTCAGCAGAGGGGCGCTCCATCTGGCCCCGACCGACTAACACCTTGTCAGGAAAGGAAAGGCTACATGCATTTTCGTGCCATCACCCGCATCGTGGGTTTACTGGTCATTTTGTTTTCGGGCACCATGATCGTGCCGGGCCTGGTGGCGCTAATCTACCGTGACGGCGCCGGACGAGCCTTTACGCAAACCTTCTTTATGGCGTTACTGATCGGCTCGCTGCTGTGGTGGCCGAACCGCAAGCAGAAAAGCGAGCTGAAGCCGCGAGAAGGCTTTTTGATCGTCGTGCTGTTCTGGACGGTGCTGGGCAGCGTCGGGGCGATGCCCTTTATCTTTGCCGAACATCCTAACCTGTCGTTAACCGACGCGTTCTTTGAATCTTTCTCCGGCCTGACCACCACGGGCGCCACGACGCTGGTGGGGCTGGATTCCCTGCCCAAAGCCATTCTGTTCTACCGGCAAATGCTGCAATGGCTGGGCGGGATGGGGATCATCGTGCTGGCAGTGGCTATCCTGCCTATACTGGGCGTCGGCGGGATGCAGCTTTACCGTGCGGAGATGCCAGGCCCGCTGAAAGATAACAAGATGCGGCCCCGAATTGCCGAAACGGCAAAAACGCTCTGGCTGATCTACGTGCTGTTAACCGTCATTTGCGCACTGGCGCTCTGGCTGGCCGGGATGCCGCTGTTTGACGCCATCGGCCACAGCTTTTCTACTATAGCTATCGGCGGCTTTTCCACACATGACGCCAGTATCGGCTATTTTCACAGCCCGACCATTAACAGCATTATTGCCATTTTCCTGCTGATTTCCGGCTGTAACTACGGCCTGCACTTCACGCTGCTCAGCGGACGTAATCTGCGTGTTTACTGGCGCGACCCGGAATTCCGTATGTTTATCGGGGTGCAGTTCACGCTGGTTATCATCTGCACGCTGGTGCTTTGGGCGCACAATGTCTATCAAAGCGGGCTGCAGACGCTGAACCAGGCTTTTTTCCAGGTGGTTTCCATGGCGACGACGGCAGGCTTCACTACCGACAGCATCGCCCGTTGGCCGCTCTTCTTACCGGTACTGCTGCTTTGCTCTGCTTTTATCGGCGGCTGTGCGGGATCGACCGGCGGCGGCCTGAAGGTGATCCGCATCCTGCTGCTGTTCAAACAAGGGTCGCGCGAACTGAAGCGGCTGGTGCATCCCAATGCCGTTTACACTATTAAGCTGGGGCAGCGGGCGCTGCCGGAAAGAATACTGGAAGCGGTATGGGGATTCTTCTCCGCCTACGCGCTGGTGTTCCTGCTGAGCATGCTGGCCATTATCGCCACGGGCGTGGACGATTTTTCAGCCTTTGCCGCCGTCGCCGCAACGCTGAACAATCTGGGGCCGGGCTTAGGGGTAGTAGCGGATAACTTCACTACTATGAATGATACGGCGAAATGGATTTTGATTCTGACAATGCTGTTTGGTCGTCTTGAAGTCTTCACGCTGTTGGTTCTGTTTACGCCAACCTTCTGGCGCGAATAACAAAAGTTGGATCTTATGAAAGCACTTATTCTTTATTCCAGCCGTGACGGGCAGACTCGTGAAATCGCGGCTTATATAGCTAACCAGCTCAAAGCGCATCAGGAATGCGATACGATCAATATCCTTCAGGCGGATAACATCGAATGGGCCAGGTACGACAGGGTACTTATCGGCGCTTCTATTCGCTATGGCCACTTCCATCCTAAGGTCGACAAGTTTGTTAAGCAGCATCTGAACGAGCTTACCAAAAGGCCTTCGGGATTCTTCTCGGTTAACCTTACCGCGCGCAAGCCGGAGAAGCGTACGCCGCAGACAAACGCCTACACGCGTAAGTTCCTGCTGAACTCGCCGTGGCAGCCAGACTGCTGCGCCGTGTTCGCGGGCGCGCTGCGCTATCCGCGTTACGGCTTCTTCGACCGCTTTATGATTCAGCTGATTATGCGGATGACCGGCGGCGAAACGGATGCCAGTAAAGAAGTGGAGTATACCGACTGGGAGCAGGTGACGCGTTTTGCCCATGAATTTGCCGCTTTATCAGGCAATGTGAAGTAAAAACGGACGCTTTGTTGAAAAATACGGCTGTCGTTCATTTATTTGTAATAAACGCTTGTCAGCCGTCAAGAACTCCCTATAATGCGCAACCACTGAGACGGCACAACGGCTTACAGGCCAGCGGCTCAGGAGGTTCAGGAAGCTGAATCGCCGGAGAAAACTTCTGAAAAAGAGGTTGACTCTGAAGGAGGAAAGCGTAATATACGC
>NZ_JBGCUC010000023.1:0-62712 GCF_043420595.1 Erwinia plantamica | reverse complement strand
GCGTCGGCATGGTTCTAGCGATCAAATGTCACCGACAGAATATGAAAACCAGTATTATCAACGGCTCGGAAGTGTCTGGATTATCCGTGGCGATTCAAACAATGATTAATCTTGAAGCCAGAAAACTGGTTAATACCGCCAATAGACTTTCTGCCTTTCACCTGCAGGATGGTCTGACCCGGATTAATTTTGTTCAGGAAATAAAACAGGTTGTCGAGCATCAATTTGCCGCTGCCCGGCGAGCGAAATCTGATGAAGAATGCATAGCATGCATCAAAAACTTGAGAGTAGAGACCGAAAACCTTGAAGAACAGGGCAGGATGCTGCGTATGAAGACAGCGAAACTTTACGCTAAAGTGGAGTTTGTCCGGGAAAATAACAAAATTGTCGGGTATGTGATTTCTGCTGTTAATGTGGTTTTGTCCGGCGTTGAAATAGCTGTTGGCCTAACCCTTATAAGTTCTATGACGCCTTTGGGCGTTCTGGCCGGTGCTGTTCTGGTTACTGATGGTGCGAACGGCATAAGTAAAGAAATTGCGCACTACGCAATGGATAACAAAAATTCGGAAGGTTTGGTTGCTGATACTGCTATGTCCACAGCTGAATTTATGGGATTCAGCCGTAATAGCGGGCTGGGAATCTATAAATCAATCTCGCTTGTTGCAAATGCATATAGCATATTCGGTCTGTTCAGACGCCCTGGAACATGGCGGTTATTTCGATATCTTCCCGCCGATTATTACAGGAAAGTCAACACCATGAGCCGTCCAAAGCTCACAATGAAGATTGTCGGTTATGGTGTTAAAGCTAAGGTCATATTTGACCTTATGTCTGTTACTAACGCGGTTCAGAACTAGTCGTTAATCTGCGATAGCGCCATGACTTGTATGCAAGTTTTGCTGGCGTCAAATACCATATAAAAGGCAGTACAATCGCAAGTGTGGCCGCAAGCGTGATGCTGGTATCTACGGATGCCAGCACCAGCGTGAGAGCAAGTACGATAAAGGCAACGATAGTAATCCACTTTGAAGCGTTAAAGCGGTTAGCAAGATCATGGGTCACGGAATCCAGCGATCCGCCATAATTAGCAATATTGTTTTTCAGTTTTTGTAGATCTGCATGGCTAAAGCCTGACTTTAGCAGCGCTGAATCGCTTACGTTCATAGCATTCCACCTTCCATCCTTAAAATGTAGAGACCTCTTTGCAGCAAGTATACACAAAAATCCTGTGCAAAGCTGGATCGTATCTAACCATAAACTGGTATTTTTTATAGATTAAACATACGCTTATATCTGTAACGTGTTTATTTACATGATTGCCACTCAAATCGCTCAATCAATATCACTTACTCGGCCTTGGGATAACCAGACTGTTACGGCACATAAAATACTTCTTTAGCATGTTCTGCTGTAATACCTGCGGTTCATTCCATTGAAATCAAAACTCACCTTAAACTGTGCCCTTTTTCAAGGATCCCCTGGCTCTATGACTTTTAGCCATATTGATTTTTGCAAGTCGGGTATCCATGGGTAGTGCCTAAGTACATCTCTCATAGGGAAAAATACCGCACTTGTCTGATAGATTAGGTGGCAGGTAAGATGCATCAGAGGAAGGGTGATGTGCCGGGATTCAAGTAGGCTGGCGGTATAAAGGCGCCTGCCTGTGCTGAAGAGAGAACATTCCCTGCCGGCGCCGGTAATGCGCGAAGCGCCCTGTTCCTGACAGGTTTCACCGATCCCATCCCCCGCCCTGCAAAGCCAGACCCGCTTGTACCGGTGAAGAACTCTTTATGCGCCGCCGGAGTGGTCATTGCAAGGCCTTTGGCCACGGGCGGTAGCTCCTCGTAAGCGCCGTCAGGCGCTTACTGGCGTGTACATGAAGCCTGAAGCGACAAACCTTAAAGCGGTACTGATTTTAGTTACATCATACTATTTAAAACCACGTCTGTTCCGGGCCTATGGCCCGGAGCGGGGCAACTTTTCAGTGAGGAGAAGCGGGTCCGGGTATCGGGATGTACATGGAGGTTACCAAAAGACTTCATGAATGCTGTAACTAATTATGTGATGGACAATGTCATCCGTATACAGTTAACTACCTTAATTTTCATAGCTACCGCGAAAGTTTTTTAATAAAGCGAGGTTTTATACCGGTAACTAAGTGGAGGGAGCGACCTTTTTAGTGCTGTCTCTGGCACACGAAAGCTACACCCTTTTTGAAGGGCATGCTGTGTTAAGGATTAATATTCGAAATTAATAGCTACCGGCCCTACTTTTGACGCTAATCTCATGTGTCGAAGTTAAGTGCTTTTCAGATGCCCCTTCGCCATTTTTCGGTTTCAACATGACCAACTCATGCGATAAAAGGCATAAGAAAAGGGGTTAGTTTAGTGAAACCTGACAAAGCTAAATTTATGTCACGGTGCCAGCGCAAAACCGTGCCCGACTGCAGTAAGTTAATAAAGGGCAATGTTAAGGCTTGAGGGCAGTATAGGGTTCCGGATCGGTATTCAGGCGCCTCGGCTGTTCGGTTTTCAGCACCGATTCCAGCGCGATGACCTGCTGAACCATTATTTTCGATGATCAGGCGACTCAGGTATGGTAATGGCCGTTCTTTCTGCCCGCTTTGGCTGCCGCAAGGGAACCCACCTGCCCTGCCGTTTCATCCAGCAGTTCATCCAGACGTTCCCCGTTCTGGCGGCTGCGTTTTTCCGGCTCGCCTGCCTGATGACTTTGTCCTGCTCCTACCTCGCCAGGTCCGTACTGATAGCCCAGTTGCGGAACTGGCCAGGTCAGGCACGGCTCTCTTCTACAGAGATGCCGCATAACGCAAAAATTTTCAGACAACCAAAGACGCAATGGCTTGTTCGGGCCGCTATCATTATCCTTCTCGTGCAGCACGATAACTTAGCGCAGCTGTTCATGTACTGATGAGGCTTCAGGCGGGCTGTTACAGGCTTTACGTCCGTTTTCATAAACCTGAAGCATGCCCCTTGCCACATCGATATGCTTCAATGGCGCCATGATTTCAGACGGATAATCGCTGTCGGGATTGTAATCGCAGTTTGCAACCAGTGTGAGGGACAGGACATCCAGCACCTGGCGGTTTTCAGAACGCGCATGTATGCGCATCGGTTTTGGTTTGAAATCCGGATCGTTGTGACGCGTATAGAGTACATATCCCGTCTGACAGAGCTTAATTAGATCCCGGTTTCTGTGCCAGTCGTGGCTTTGGAAACTTACAACTATCCTGGCTGCCAGATAAATACGTATCCTCTTATGCCCATAGTGTGTAGCTCAGATGCTTGCTCGTTCCACATTGAAGGCACATATATCTGCACCCTTAAGTCACATAATGCCCGCTTCTCCAGCGCAGATATATTTGTGACAAGCGCCAATGCATGAAAAAGTGTGATGTGCATAAAGACATCCTGCCGGATTAAAGTTGTCTGTGTTCCGACCTATGCGATGCCGACAAATCTGCCCGCAGCAAGCAGAGGGCGCAGCGTCGAAACCGCAACTGGTGCACTACAGGCAAAGATTAATACGATATCTACAAACCAAAATAGAAGATCATAGTGGGACTTTCAATATGAAAGAAATCAAAAAATAATTTATTTATCATAAATTTAAGTACATAAATTCTGTGGGGCAATTTTATGAGTGGCTGCATAATGAGCGATGCATTCTGGCGCGGCATAAATGATACTATTTAAGACAGTTATGCTTTCCAAATACGCGCCGCTCAACCTCTTCGATGATGAAGTTATTTGTAGGCTCAGAAAAAAACTCGGGACTTTCAGTATGAAAGGATCCGAGAAAAAAACTAATATTCAGTCAGTTACATACGAATTTTGGGCGGGACAATTTGACTGGCGGACGATGCCGGGATCGCCCGGCACTCGATAAACTTTCTATTCACCGCCAGGCATTTTTTCCATTATTTGCTTTATTGCCTCATCAATCTCCGCCTGTAAAGCAGGTGGAATTCGGGAGAACTCGTAGACTACCAGACGTTTTTTCAGGTCAGTTTTCTTTCTGGCATATTGACGACGATCGGCAAATTCGCGCAGTTTTACTGTTTCAACCTGCTTACCCACTGCCTGTTTTAAGCTCTTACTTTCAGCACGAATTATCGCAATAATTTTCGCTTTATCCGTACTTGCCCCCTCAGTCTCTGCAATCTGCTGCCTGACCTTTTTCATCAGTTCAGCAACAGGCATTCCTTTATTTTTAGCATCTTCAGCCACCTTGAGAAGCAAATGGTAGTCAGCCAAGGAGATATCATTGATTACGGGAAATACGGCGACCATTTCATCAGGAACCGCAGCAGCCTGGAACGCGCGCGTAACTTTAGCTGGAGAGATATTTTCCGCTCGTGCTATTTCGTCCTTGGACATACCTTTGTCGTACATCATCTCAAAACGTTTGCCCAGCTCGCGTAAACTGTGTTCCCGTGCTGTCTGGATATCAATAGCCAGCTGGCGCGCGTCTGCAATGCTGAGCTCGTCTTTGGTGACCAGTACGTCAAATTTTGTCTGGCTAAAAATACATGCGGCACGCCGGCGTGTACCGTCCAATATTTCTATACGCCCACCGACTTCGCGACCGATGGCCGGAAAAAATTGTTGCAGCTTAATGGTACGTGAGATATCACTAACTGATTCAGGCGTAAGCATGGTTTGATCACGCCCGTTAACTGCTGAGTCAACAAATGTTTTAGCCTCAATATCTCCGCTAAACACAACGGTACTGACAAATTTTGCGGTTTTACCTGATTTAAGCGTAAAGGTCCTGAAATTACCTTCCCCTTCGAGCATTTTGGCAAACTCAGAACTGCTGTTTCCCAGTACACGCCCGCGTGCTAATACCTTTTTCATTCTGCGGATCCCCTGATGAACTCAATTCGGTCAAAAACCGCCTTTGTGAAACGTTCGGCTTCTGTGCGGGCCTTTTTTAGTGCTTCTGCGCTACCGGGATAAGACACCGGATTTGCACTTATTATCGTATCGAATGATTCACCGCAGCGCTCAAATCCATCCAGGCGCGGCAAGGATGAATCCAGAATGCTGCTTGCATAAACTTCCCGCGCAAGACTGTGTGACGTTCCATGATCGCGCTTACTGGTCATCTTGGACATAAACCCGATATTTGCGCTTAAACGCGGTTCGACGCCTTCTTCTTCCAGGCGCTCCAGCATTTCAGGTAAGCGGGTCAGATATTTAAGCGTCGAATGGAAATCGACCTGTGCCGGTGGAGTGGGCGTCAACAGTAAATCACTGGCCGCCAGGCCATTAAGCAAAAACGGATCGAGGTGAGGGCCGGTATCGATAAAAATAAAATCGTAGTCGTCAGCAACACGGTCAATGATTTTTTTCCTGAGGACTTCAGAAGGCTTTGAGCCGGGCAGATGTTCTGCAACCAGTGACTCCCACTGGCTGGCCACAAAACCATCATCAATGGATGCCGGTATCACATCCACGCCAGGGATGATCGTCGGGCGGATGACGGTTTCGCGTAATGTTTCCGCATCAAGATCGTTCAACATAGCCTGCGCAGCAGTCTCAAGAACCGACCCGATACTGTGGGTATGATCCAGGAACATGGTGCTTGATGCCTGAGGGTCGAGATCTATTACCAGAATCCGCAAATCATGACGCAACAAATCCTGATGTACACGTAGTGCATGTGCCAACGTTACGGTGCTGACGGTCTTCGATACCCCACCTTTCAGGTTTACCACAAAAATCACATAAGGTTCCTGATGTATATCCCGGTATTTAGGAATTTTGCGATGCGCATAGATATCTATAACGTTTTGAATTGTTAATGCATATTGTTCAACGTTACCGACCTGCTTTTTGTTGAAATCATAACCCTGTTCTTCCATTTCTTTCATGGATTGTTCGACGATACGGCGGCTCAGTTTAGGTAGCTTTGCCACTGCATTGCGAGTATAAGTCTGATGGTACTCTGTCAGGTTAAACTCTTTCCGCTGCTCCTCAATATCCCGGCTCATCGCCTGCAGTAAAGAACTTGCTCTCAAAGCTATCGTACCAACACCACCGTAATCGCGTTTCATCATTATTCCTCGGTTATAATCCCTTGCCTGAACGGGCATCTCAGCAAAAACAATTGTACATACACCCGGCCAACGTACAACAAAAAATAGCCAGGCAAAAAAAAATTGTACGTAATCATTTTAATTGACGCTCAACCTGAAATCAGGTGGCCTGGAAGCGCGATAGAAAGATTTGCTATCCGGCGTAAACCGGCATCATTGAATCCAGGGTAGGGCAAACAATGGTGCGAATGTGTGATGAGGATAAAAAAGGCATTTCGCCTTTCCATGCGTTACGTTGTTAGCGATAGTGGGCACGCTTTCCGGTGCAAGCTCAATGTTGTCCATCACAACAGTGAGTGGTTGAGCATGCGCCTCGTTATGATGTCGTTTCCATCAGGGTTAACCTGTCCTGCAAACTGCTGAACGACGACCTCTGGGAGCTCGATATCATTAAGAGAGATCCGATGAACGTGCGTAGAAAGTTCTGTTAGTTACCGCAATTCAGGAAACCGCTGGGGTTTGGACTGGTGAAATAGCTTCCGGATGCGCCGGAGAGTAAGTCTTGCCGTCTGCATCCGGAGGATCGGCAGAATGAACTCAAATCATTTGTGGGATACCTTTCCTACAGAAGCACAAACGGACCAGGGTAGAAAGAATGGCAAACATTAAGCCAAGAAATACTTGATACCCTGCATTAAATGCAAATGCTTGCAGCCTTAGCGTAAGCTTTTCCTGTTCGCCTCTTATAGCCTGAACAAAGTTATGGCCTTTTTGCCGGGATCCTGATACGAATTCATGTCAAATCGTGAAGCGATTTGCTCAAAGGAGGCCCGAGCCTGAACTCGTCAAATGTTATTTCAAGTCCTTCTCTCTCCGGGGTGCAGCCCATCACGCCGATAAAACGTTTTTTTATATCTGGCCAGTGACATAGCCTCAGCAACGGCCATTTTTTACTATCTGTCGAATACTGGATCCTTAAGGCCTCGTTTTCCAGCGTAGCGCGCATCCAGAAAGTTTGCGGATCGCCGGGAAAAAGACCGGTTGACCAGTCAGAGGTTTTACGCGTAACCACGCACCCTATAGATGACAGATCGTCATTAAATTCAATCCCAGCTTTAACCCAATGATGTTCGTCATCCTGCAAAAAAATACCTGCCTGGTCATACAGATGGCAGAAATTCGCCATGATTTTTACCTGAAGGGTAAAGTCGTTCTCCACGTAAAATCCATACGCATGTCCGGTATGCCGCTGAAAACCGTAATAGGTTTGACGCCAGAAATCCGTGTTGAGCGCGGTAGTTAACTGTAGTTTTCCATTTTCCAGTGAATAGTTATCGGGCTCGTTGATCCAGTTGCCTTCGCCTGCTTCCAGTGAATCCACAACAATCATAAGCCTTCCCCATGTTGAGCGTATATCAGACCCTGTTTTTTGAATTCCCGTTTATTCAGCAAACCGCAATATAAGCTTTTAGTCACAAGCGGTTAGCCAGAGGCGGTCAGTCAGGGCATTACGCATTAAAAACGAGAGTCTGGTTTCCCGGGCGCAAGGTTAAAATCCTGGCATGGGAAGTATTGTCAGCGTAGCTGATTATTGTGGCATGGGTTCTCTCAATGCATATATTGCTTTTTTAGCGGTGCCTTAATGTGCAACTAAAGCCAATGTTAATTAGTACATTTTATCCGCTGTGATCCCCTTGCATATGTGAAAAGTCGCTGCCAGTTGAAAGCACTTATCTATTTTTTTCAAATCAGTCAGACCATGCTGCGGTCTTAGTTTTGATATCGAACATCAAAAGGTGGTAAGAGGCGTAGTGTACCAATAGTGATAGCCAGTTTTTCCTTATTATTCACAGGCCAGATCCAATCAATCGATCCTGAATAGATCCTTCTAAGATCCCTAAGAGATCCCCGGAGTCGCTCAGCCCTTATCTGGCCTGTCCTGGAAGGGGGTTACTATCCACTGTGGTGAGTAAAATAACCACTGTAATAAGCTAAATAACCGCTATAACGAGTAAAACATCCACGCTGGACAGTAGTTAAAAACCACTGTAGTGAGTATCATGCCAATTTGCCTGTAGATAACTGATGATTAAGCAGTTGCCGCTGTAGCATTGCCTGTAGCGGGTTTGCTGAACCTTTGTATTATCCGGACACAGCTTTAACCCATAGCTATCCACAGGCTCCTGAAAATAAGATTTTTTTATCCACTGGTTCGATCCAATAACAGATCATATAAAGAACCAGAAAGACCCATAAAGATCCCCGCGCTTCGCAAGGCCTGCCGTAACTGGCCTGAGAAGGGATCGTTAACCACTGTGGTAAGTAAAAAAACTACTGTAGAGAGTAATAAATCCACTATAGCAAGTAGCCTGACCACTACGGTGAGTGTTAGTATCCACTGTAACCAGTAACGGCGAATATCGCTTGTTCATATCACGGGTTTGTAAAATGCCGAAAAAAGAACAAGAAATCAGTCAGATAGATGCAGCTTTTTGTGAAACGGACAAGAAGACGGGAGAGGTTATCAACCTGACTCCTAACAGTAACAATACCGTTCAGCCGGTGGCGCTGATGCGGCTTGGGCTGTTTGTACCCACGCTTAAATCGACGGCGCGGGGCAGAAAAAACCAGATGTCGACCATGGATGTCACTGACGAGCTGAAACAGCTGTCGATCGTTAAATCCGAAGGGTACGAAAATATCAGGATAACCGGTGCCCGGCTTGATATGGATAACGATTTCAAAACCTGGGTCGGCATTATCCATGCCTTTGCCAAATATAAGGTGCTGGGAGACAGCGTAACGCTGCCGTTCGTCGATTTCGCTAAACTGTGCGGCATCCCTTCTGTACGCTCTTCAGCGAAGCTGAGAAGCCGTCTGGATGCTTCCCTGACCCGCATTGCGACCAATACTATTCAGTTCAGCAACAAAGAAGGGGAGTATTACGTCACGCATCTGGTGCAGTCAGCCAAATACAGCACTAAAACCGACAGTGTTACTCTCCAGGCCGATCCCAAGATTTTTGAGCTCTATCAGTTCGATAAAAAGGTGCTTCTTCAGCTCAGAGCCATCAACGAGCTGTCCCGTAAAGAGTCTGCACAGGCCCTTTATACTTTTATCGAAAGCCTGCCGCCTTCACCAGCGCCCATATCCATGGCCCGCCTGCGCGCTCGCCTGAACCTCACTTCGCGTACCATCACGCAAAACGCGACCGTCCGTAAAGCGATGGAGCAGCTGAGGGAGATCGGCTACCTGGACTACACCGAGATTAAGCGAGGCAAAATCGTCTATTTCGTCATCCACTACCGGCGGCCAAAGCTCAGACCGGCAGAAATCCCGCTTGGCCTGCCCGATTTGCCTGAGGACGAGATTGAGGAAACCGTACCCCAGGGCGAAATGGTTATGCTTTCGCGAGAAGAGCTGGAACTGTTAGAAAAGATCCGTAGCGGTAAAAAACCGTAACCACTGTGGAGAGCAAAAGCGCCAGCAACCACTGCGATGAGCGTCAGTTTGCTCCTGTAAGTCACCGTTATGTCGGATAAGCAACCACTGTAATGAGAGGCGGATCTCATTACAGTGGTTGTTGAGCCAGCGTTAAGCAAGTCAGGCTCAAATACCTTCCTGCCTGGCTTTACCAAAACATGACTCTAGCCAGACACGCTGTACGCCTCGCTATTAAAGGTCACGCTCACCAGAGTGGATACATTTTTACCGCCGTTTTACTCACTATAGTGGTTATTACTCCCCATAGTGGTTTATTACTTTCCGCAGTGGTCAAAAGTTTACGCCTTTTTACTCGCTTCAGTGGTTAAGCGGAAACTGCCCGGCAGAAACCAGGAAGGGCGTTTTCTTCATTCTGAGAGCGGCGGTTGGTCACCTACGAAATGATATTAATGCTTTATATCGCTCGAGATGGACTGCTCTCGGGAGCTCGCTGACTACAGTCATCTTCGTGCGCACAATGCGGCAGGACAGCAGGCGTTCCTTCCATTTATTGATCCCTGTTCTGCAATCAACCAGCTATTTTTCAGCAGCCTGCCATACTCTGTTAACGAAAATTCGTGCGTTTATCATTTTTTATTTATCAGACGGCTGTGACGCAGCGGTTTATGAGGGCCAGATATGTTGCAGGAAAAAGTAGCGGTAATTACAGGTGGGACTTCTGGCGTAGGACGCGCCAGCGCACAGGCCTTTGCTGAAGCAGGCTATGCGGTAGCGGTGATTGGCCGTAGTGAACAAAGCGTAAAAGAGACTATTGAAGAGTTAAAACTGTTTGGTGTACAGGCATCGGGCGCGGCAGTAGATGTGGCAGACGGCGGCGCGCTGTTGGCGGCCGGTCGTAAAATCGAAGCCGAACTTGGTCCGATCAACGTCTGGGTTAACGCAGCCATGCTGACCGTGCTGGCGCCCGTTACGCAAATTACTGACGAAGAATTCCAGCGCGTCACCGATGTGACCTATCTGGGCTGCGTTCACGGCACCCGTACTGCGCTAACGCTGATGGGGGAACGTGACGAGGGGATTATCGTACAGGTAGGCTCAGCGCTCGCTTATCGTTCGGTTCCGCTACAGTCCGCTTACTGCGCGGCCAAAGCGGCAATCAGGGGCTTTACGGATTCGCTGCGCAGCGAGCTGCTGCATAACAACAGTTCGATTCGGCTGACTATGGTGCATCTGCCGGGCGTTAATACCCCTCAGTTTGACTGGTCGCGTAACAAAATGGGCAACACCGTTCAGCCTATGCCGCCCATTTTCCAGCCGGAGGTCGCCGCCAGAGCCATTCTTAAAGCCGCGCGCCATGCGCCGCGGGAAGTGTGGGTCGGGCGTTCCACATTCCAGTCCATCGTGGGCAATATGCTGTTCCCGGGCCTGCTGGATCGTATGATGGCAAAACAGGGCTGGAGCGGCCAGATTACCGAGGAGCCGGAGGTCGCTGGCCGGCCGGATAACCTGCATCAGTCCGTCGAAGGACTGCACCGCAGTCACGGCCGTTTTGATGAAAAAGCGGAGCAGCGTGCGCTTAATCTGAACGTCAACAACCCCGGATTGACCATTCTGGGCGTTGCTGCCGTGGCCTGGCTGGGATTACGCAGCTTGCGGCGCCGTTAAAGCCTCTGCACGGGCAGGAGGTGAGCATATCGCAATTTTTGAGTAAAAGGCGCTCACAGAGCGCCAGTTACCGCGAAAACTACTGCGTAAAGGCCTCGCGGAAGGCCTCCAGCGCCGCTGCCGAATCATCCGATGCCCAGCCTTCCAGCGCGACCGTGCCGTGATAGTCAATCTCCCGAAGCGCTCGCGCCACCGCCTTGTAATTGATCTCACCGGTGCCGGGCTCTTTACGGCCCGGTACGTCAGCTACCTGAATCTCACCGATATGTTTCTGGCTTTTACGGATCAGCTCAATCAGGTTGCCTTCGCCGATCTGTGCGTGATACAGGTCGAGATTCATTTTCAGCGCGGGGCTGTTAACGGCGCTGACCAGCGCCAGCGTATCGGCCGCCAACGCAAACGGCGTTCCCGGATGGTCAACGGGCAGATTGAGGTTTTCCAGCGTAAATATTCGTCCGGCGCGTTCGCCCATTCGCGCCAGCTGACGTAAGGTTTCCACAGCCTTAAGCCACATCGCACCAGTCACCACCTCGACCGGTTTTACCGGTAATCCTTTGTCATCCAGACCGGTTCCGTGAAGATTTAAAGCCGGACACCGTAGCCGCTCTGCGATCGCCAGCGAGGCTTCAGCGCTTTGCAGCAGCTGCCGGATATCGTCGTCATCGGTCAGATTACCGCTGAGATAGCCTGTCATGGAGGTGAAGCGCGCGCCGGTGGCGGCCAGCGCATCAATGTCTTTACCGGCCCATCCCCAGATTTCGACACCAAACCCCAGCGCATGAATACGCTTTACCCGCTCCACAAACGGCAGATCGAGGAAGACCATTTCGGCGCAAACGGAAAGCTGATAGCTGTTCATTAGCGTGCGTCCAGTTTGACGGGCTGACATTGTTTAACTGATTCAATGCAGGCCAGCGCAATTTCGAGCGCGTTACGCGCATCTTTGCCCGTAGCACGCGGCGTTTCGCCGGTGCGGATACAGCGCGCAAATTCGGCCATCTCCGTCACATAGGCTTCACGCAGCAGCTCGGAATCCATGCGGGAAGTTTCAATAACAATGCCGCCCTCGTGATAGCGCACGCAGTTGGTAGCGTTGATATTGCCCGCCTGCAGCATGCCTTTGCTGCCAAAGACTTCACCGCGGACGTCATAGCCATAGACCGCCTGAAAATTGGCTTCCGCCGTCGCGATGGCGCCATTGTCAAAGCGGATAGTCACTACTGAGGTATCCAGCAGGCCTTTGTCTTTAAAATCCGGACGCACCAGCGCGTCGGCCAATGCGTAAACCTCCACCGGTTTTGCGCCGGGGTTAAAATGCAGCAGCGTATCGAAATCATGGATAAGCGTTTCAAGAAAAATGGTCCACTGCGGGATGGGGGCCGGATCGCGCAAGGCCGGATCGCGAGTGACCGAACGGCTTAACTGAGTCGTGCCGTTCACGCCCGATTTCACCGCCGCAATCGCAGCGGCAAAGCCGCCGTCAAAACGACGGTTAAAGCCGACCTGCAATACCACACCGGCATGGCTGGCCGCCGCGATCGCACGGTCCGCTTCCTCAAGGGTTACCGCCATCGGCTTTTCGCAAAAGACGTGTTTTCCCGCGCTGGCGGCCGCTATGACCCATTCAGCATGAGTACGTGCGGGGGCAGCAATAGCAATGGCGTCAATGTCCGGGTCCTGCAACAGCGCATGAAGATCGCTGTAGGCTTTTGCCACGCCGAGCTTTTGCGCCAGCTTTTCCGCCGCGCCGGGCTGCGGATCGGCTACGGCCGCCAGCGTCGCGCCCGGCACGCGCCAGGCAAGGTTTTCAGCATGGAAACTGCCCATCCTTCCTGCACCGATAAGTCCCACTCGTACAGTTTTCATCATCACAGCACTCCTTATTATTTAGTGTTTGCCCAGTCGGGCAGGGAAGATTGTTCAGCGGGCCGCGTCGCCCTGGCTGCGAAGCGGCGGGATTTGGAAAGCATCAGCGGTTCGATATGTTCAAGAGAGACGCCACGCGTTTCCGGCAGGAAGCGCTGTACGAACCAGAACGCTACCAGGCATCCCACCGTGCACAGCATCAGCGGAAAAGCGCCGTGGAAATGCGTCATCAACAGGGCGCTGCGGTTCATCATGGGGAAGCTTTGCGTGACGATAAAATTCGCCACATACATGGAAGAGAAGGCGAAACCCATCGCCACGGCGCGCATGCGATTAGGGAAAATCTCTGAAATTAGCAGCCACGCGCCAAGACTCCACGACAGCCCGAAAATCAGAACGAAGGCCACCAGCCCAATCACCGGCAGCATGCCGTCAATCTGCGCGATAAACGCCCATGAGGTGAACATCAGGCACAGCGCGCATCCTATTGCGCCCCAGCGCAGCAGCGGCTTCCGGCCAAAGCGGTCGATGGTGCTCAGACAGACTGCCACGCCCGCCAGCAGCGCCACGCCCAGAAAAATGCTCTGGAACAGCGAATCCTGGGTGCTGCCGGTAATGTTCTGCAGCAGGGACGGCGCGTAATAAAGCAGGATATTGATACCGGAAACCTGCTGCAAAATGGCGATCGCGCAGCCTGTCAGCAAAATGTAGCGTGCACGCGGGTCGCGCAGAATGCCGCGCTGGCTGGACTGGGCAGGTGCGTCCTGAGAAGAAGCCAGAATTTCCGTGAGTAAACGCTCGGCGTGTTGCGCGTTGGACAGGCGGGTCAGCACCTGGCGAGCGCGATCCGTGTTACCTTTCAGCGCCAGCCAGCGGGGAGATTCCGGCATCAACGGCACCAGCAGCAGGAACAGCGCGCAGGGCACCACGCCGGAAGCCAGCATCCAGCGCCAGCCCTCGCTGACGATCCAGGCATGCGGCATACCGCGCGCAATCAGATAGTTAACGATATACACCGTGACCTGGCCGCCAACCATCAGCATTTGCTGCAGGCCAAGCATACGGCCGCGCCAGTCCTTGGGGGAGATTTCCGCGATATAGAGAGGGGTAATCGCTGACGCCATTCCTACCGCCAGCCCGCCAATTAGTCGATAGAGCACAAAACCCGTCAGCGAATGGGCGAGAGCGGATCCCACGGCGGAAATAACAAAGAGTACGGCGGTAATAATCAACGTGGACTTGCGCCCGATACGGTCTGAAACGTATCCCACGCCCCATGCGCCCGCCACGCACCCCAGAATAACGTTTGAAACGGCCCAGCCGCTTTCCCACGCAGAAAGGTTGAGATGTTCTGTTAAAGGCTCAATTACGCCGGAGATCACCGAAGCGTCATAGCCAAGGATCACGCCGCTGAGTGAAGCAATCGAACAGATGAAAAGAATCAACCGGATATTATGTTTACGCATCAAAACCCCTTTCCTTTTAACGCTTTCAACGTGTCTGTAAGAGGTATTGCAAAGGGCATGCCAACCGGTAAGGGGCCTGTAATGTGAAGTACCACACAGTTAGAGATCACAAACTGGAAACAAAATTTACATGTCAACTTAACATGTAAATAAAATGGACATTCCAGACCTTAAAGGATGTGTAGATGAAAAACCTGAGCCGGCTACCCTTTAAAGACGAGAGCGATCCTATCTTCAGCCTGCCGGACAGCACGGAAGTCACGGAGTGGGACAGCCTGCTGTGGCAAGGCTGGCACAGCTTTACGGGCGGCAAACAGCCGGGCTGGATGCGGCAAAGCATTTTGCATTCCTGGCAGCGTTCTCGGGCGCTTAATATCGATCCGGAAACGTTCAGCTATATTTCCCCATCGCCAGACGAACTGGCCGCTATCCTGGAACAAAATGCAGAGATGATTCAGGTTGCGCGCAGCATTATGGAAAACCTGCTGGCCTATAATCCGGACGGCCATATCAACCTGACGGATGCTGACGGGGTAACCTTGTATTATTGCGGTACCGATCTGACGCCCGTTGGCAGCATTTTGCGTGAGGAGGTGCTGGGCACCAACTGTACCGCGCGCTGCCTGATCGAACAGCGGCTGGTATACGTGTTAAGCGGTGAAAACTGGAAGCTGGATCTGCGTAGAAGGCATCGGCAGTGCGCCGCCGCGCCGGTGCGTGATAAGAACGGCAAGCTGGCTGGCGTGCTGACGCTTACCGCCACGCCGGATAAGTTCAACACGCACACGCTGGGCACCGTTCAGGCAGCGGCGGAGACGATAGGCCAACAGCTGCAGCTGCGTCATTTGCTCGCCGAGCAGCAATCTATCCTGGAAACGCTGAATGAAGGGGTAATCGTCTGTGACCGCCACGGCAGCATCAAAACGCTTAATCGCTATGCCCGCCAGATTTTTTGTGGCCTCGATCCGGAAGCGGGATCCATTGATGCGCTGCTGCGTCCGCAGGACGTCTCGCTGCTCAGCCTGCCTTTCTGTAACGATCGCGAGCTGCTTTTTATGCCCGGGGGCAAAGAGCCGGTCTCCTGCCTGGTTTCACTGATGCCCGCGCCTGACGGCGGGCGCGTATTGTCTCTGCGCGAAAACCAGCGTATCCGCGCCATTACCCGGCGGGTGATGGGCGTGAGCGCCAGCTATACGTTCGATATGATCCGCGGCTATTCGCTGCCGCTGCAGCAGGCTATTCAGCAGGCAAGGGCCAGTAGCCGCACCGACAGCACCGTGCTGTTGACGGGTGAAAGCGGCACGGGTAAGGAGCTGTTTGCCCAGGCGATCCATAATGCCGGCCCGCGCCAGCAGGAGCCTTTCGTGGCGCTGAACTGTGGCGCGCTGCCGCGGGATCTGGTACAGAGCGAGCTGTTTGGCTACGCTGATGGCGCATTTACCGGCTCGCGGCGAGGCGGATCGGCCGGAAAATTTGAGCTTGCCGACGGCGGAACGCTGTTTCTCGACGAAATTGGCGAAATGCCGCTGGAAGCACAAACCAGCCTGCTTCGGGTGATCCAGGAAAGCGAAGTGGTGCGTATTGGCGCCGCGCATCCTCTTAAGGTCAACGTCCGGATTATTGCCGCTACCCACTGTAATTTGTCCGATGCCGTGGAGAAAGGCGCTTTCCGCCGCGATCTGTACTATCGCCTCAATGTTGTTTCCCTCAATATTCCCCCGCTACGCGAGCGGCGTGAAGACATTCCGGGCCTGGTAAATACTTTCATTCAGGCGCTTTGTAACCGGCTGAAGCGCATCGCCCCGGCTGTTTCACCGCAGGCGATGGCCTGTTTACAGGCCTGGCAATGGCCCGGCAACGTGCGCGAGCTGGAAAACCTGGTCGAACGGATGGTGAATTTATGCGAGGGGATGGAAATCAGCCAGCAGGATCTGCCCGAGGAGATGCGACAGGGAGATCCTGTTGCTCAGCCAGCGTCCGGGCAGGCTTCGCTGCATGAAAAAGAGCGCCAGCACGTGCTCGAGGTGTTGAGTGCAAATAAGGGAAATATGCGTCAGTCGGCCCGGCTTCTGGGAATTTCACGCACTGCGCTTTACAATAAATTAAATCAGTGGCAGGTGGATCTCATTGCCCTGCGCAAAAACATGCGCAGCCCGGTGTAGGCTGGTGAAGCATGACGGCACAGTTGCACAGCGCGTACAACGTCAGTGCCGGAAAAACACTAAGCGGGCCCGATGTGCGTTAAAATGGTGACCAGACTATATTGCGGTCACATTTCGTTAACGGGAGCTCACTGAGCGAAGCTAAAAAAAATGACTGAACAAAAACTTCCTGCCGCCACGCGCGGCCCGTCCGATCACACCCTTCGTGACCAGATTGTCAATGCCGCCATGGAGTACTTCAGCCATTACGGCTTTGAGAAAACCACCGTGTCCGATCTGGCTCGCTCGGTGGGCTTCTCCAAGGCGTATATCTATAAGTTCTTCAGTTCAAAACAGGAGATAGGTGAAGTCATCTGCGCCAGCTGCCTTACGCAGATAACCCAACGTCTGAACGCCGCGCTGGAAGAGGCGCCTTCGGCCACGGAGAAAATGCAGTGCCTTTTTCAGACGCTTACGGTGGCGGGGAGCGAGCTGTTTTTTCGGGAACGCCGCCTTTTTGATATCGCTGCTGCGGCTTCGCGCGATCGCTGGTCGTCGGCAGAGCGGTATGAAGCCTGGCTGCGCGAAACCACCGTTGCCATTCTGCGCGAGGGGCGCGAGGCGGGAGAGTTTGAGCGTAAAACGCCGCTGGACGAAACGGCTGCCGCTGTTTATCTGGTGCTCAGGCCCTACGCCGATCCGGTGCAGCTGCAGGCCGCCCTTGATACGGCCAAAGAAGATGCCAGCCGCCTGGCTGCGCTGGTGCTGAGAAGCCTTGCGCCTTGATTGCCTATTTTTTGGGGCATGGCTCAGAGAAGGGCGCACTTATGCTGCTATTAAATAAGATAACTTATGCGCTGGCCCGATCCCTTTTTGCCCGCCTGCCTGCTGACCGCGCATGGCGACAGCCAGCGCGGCCAGGCTGCGTCAAGAGGCGCTGACAGACCTTAAAAGCGCTCAGCAGAGAGATGCGGCGGGAGTCGGGGCAACGGTGAATTGCCCCCGTTATTGGCTTTTAGAAAAAGTCAGGCCTGCGCAACCACGATATTTACGGCTTCCAGCGTCGCAGGGAAGTACTTTCTTCATAGGGAAGCCTGGAAGGCAGTGAGATTAATTCAATTACGCTGCCCCAGGGCGTCCGGCCGTAGCAGAAAAAGTTATTGTCTCCTGCCTCGGTCGGAAACATCAGCGGCTGCGGAGACGTAAACATTTTCCCGCCGGCACGCTCAAACAGGCCGATGGCTTCGTTAATGTCATCAACGTAAACGGCAAAATGCTGGATGCCGTAATCGCTGGGCCGTACGGGCTGATGCTGCTCCGGCCCCTGCATTTCAAACAGCTCAAGGCCGGGGCCGTGCTGTAGTTTCATCATCCTGACCGTGGTGATTCTGGTTCCCGGAAACAGGTTCAGGATACTTTCCGTCTCTTCGCCTTTCACGTCGTCGTCCGAGGGCGACACGGAGTCGTAGATAACTTCAGCCCCAAAAGCTTCTGAAAAGAAGCGGGTTGCTTCTTCAATATCAGAAACGGTGATGCCAACATGGTCCATACCGCGAACGGTGCCGGTAGACATAATTTCCTCCAAAGATTTTACAGACAGGGTAAAGGTGTTGCTCAGCTCTGCTTTACCGCCATTTCTGCCAGCGCGCTGAGCTGAGCCGCAATCAGGCTGCGGGTATCCGCATCCGTTATGGTGCAGCTTTGCGGATCGAGCCGGGATGAAGCCTGGCTAATCATCACTTCAGGCTTGTTCAGGACGCTGCCGTCCAGAAAGACCAGGATCTGACGCAGATGATATTGTGCCCGGGCGCCGCCTATGGCACCGGGCGAGGCCGTCAGTATGGCGACGGGTTTGCCGGCAACCGGCGTGTCGGACAGGCGTGAAAGCCAGTCCAGGGCATTTTTAAGGGCACCCGGCACGGAATAGTTATATTCAGGCGTGACGATAATCAGCGCGTCCGCTGCCGAGATCGCTTTGCCCATTGCCATCACGGTCTCGGGAAATCCCTGGGCTTGCAGATCGGCATCATAGTGCGGGATATCGCCCACAGAGCCGAGCGGGCTGATGTCCACGCCTGGCGGCGCCAGCGCAGCAAGATTTCGCGCCACAACCGCATTGAAAGACCCTGCCCGAAGGCTGCCCAGCAGGGACACGAACGTAAGGGGTTTTGTCTGTGACATAACGATTTCCCGGTTCAGACGAATTTTCCGGCCGTGGCCGGTCGTGTGTTTATATGCTGACTTCAGTCTGGTATAGAATTAAACATCGATAAACACGCTATAAGTCGCCAGTGAGTAAACTTTATGTCTACCGAATTAACGGCCGAATCCCTGCGGGGGATCACGAATTTTGTTATCACGGCAAAATCGAGCAGTTTTACCGAGGCCGCAGAGCAGCTGGGCATCACAAAATCCGCGGTCGGCAAGAGCGTGGCAAGGCTGGAGGAAAGGCTGGGTACACGGCTGTTCCACCGTTCAACCCGTAAACTGAGCCTGACCAGCGATGGAGAAGCCTATCTGACAAGCTGCCTGTCGGCGCTGGAAATCCTGGACTCTGCTGAAAACATGCTCAGCAGACGTCAGGACAACCCTGCGGGCACGGTTCGTATCGATATGCCGGCATCATTTGGTCGCAACCTGATGATGCCGATACTGCTGGAGCTGACAGCCCGCTATCCGGCTTTGCGGCTGGCGCTGACCTTTAATGACCGTCTTATCGATCCGGTTGAGGAGGGGGTGGATCTGGTGCTGCGCCTGGGCGAACTGCAGAGCACGGATGAGCTGATTGCCCGGCGCCTGAGCCGGCAGCGTCTTTTCCTGTGCGCGTCCCCCGGTTATATTGAACAACACGGCGTGCCTGACGACATTGAAGCGCTGAAAAAGCACCGCTGCGTAATGGGCTTCCGGCGCGGGGCGCCCCTTGCCTGGCGGCTACGTCCGGTGGCAGAGCGGGAAATAAAGTTTATATCCGGTACGGCGCATCAGATAAGCGACGGCGACGCCATGCTGCTGGCCTGTCTGGCAGGGGCAGGGGTTGCGCAGTTTCCGGAGTCGATGGTGGGCAGCCATATCACCGCCGGCCATCTTGTTACCATCATGGCCGACCATATGCCGGTTCCGGTTGCGCTTAGCGTGGTCTGGCCCCGGACACGCCATCTCATCCCGAAAGTCCGGATTATTGTGGACGAACTGCTGAAAAAAGCCGACGAGGGTTATTTCGGCGAGCTCAGGTAGCGTTTTTGTCAATACGCAGTTGATTTCACGCCTGTTTACTAACTTTCGGCAGGCTTATATTCTGGCCGTCCCGTATACGGGTACACACAGGCCGATCGAGCTGCGCCGTCATCACTTTACGTCGGCAGCTCAGCAGTCAGCCTGCTTATAAGACCCGGCAAATAAAAGATGACGGCTATCCGCTTTTCTCACTGTCCATAAGTAAATGCGCAGGCTGGCCGGTTTCGACCATACGCAACATCAGGCTGAGCTCTGCCGGTGAAAGAATGCCTTGTGCGATATTATTTTCAATGCGGTCATGCCGGTCAATTTTCTCCCTGCCAGCAAGATTATTTTCCGACAGGCTTTTGACAAGGGCTTGCCGATCGCCGTCACCCGGCCCAAGAGAAAGTTTGGCCCTCAGGTTGTCAGCAACAATTTCCTTACCCAGATTCTTCAGCTCCACCTCCGTGTCATTATCAATATACCCCGCTGATGCCTCTGTAATCAGACGGTTATAGGGGATACGTCCCTGCCAGGGAGCATGGCGTTCAGGCGTGAACAGGGATTTAGGTTCAAGGTAAACGACGTTATGCCCTAACAGACTCAGCGGTTCAAGCGCGCCGCTGCGCACGCCGATGAAGGCTTTCCCGTTTGATTTCTGCATTATCCGATCAAGAAAATACCACTGATTGACACGCTCTTTCAGAAGCGCAGATTTTTGCCAGAATTTGCTGAGGTCGGGCGTACTGCGATTTTCCCAGGGATGGCGATCTTCAATGCGATTTTTGTACTCATTTCGGAAGCCGTCCCCGATATAGGCTACCGGCGTTCCCTGCTTTTCCAGCGCAGCGTGGATAAGCTCAAACATACGGGGATTGGCAAACGCCTCTTTTTGACGGGCAGAGGCGGCGTCACGAACCGGCGTCTCAAATGGCTTGTTTGTTTTCCATAATAAGACGGAGTTATCTTTCAGGCCCGTTTCCTTAATCGTGCTGTCAACAAGGCTGTCAAGCTCTGCCCGGGCCTCTTCATTAACCAGGCCATAAACCAGCTTTCTGATTTCAGCGCCGGAACGCACCGGATCATCATTGTCTTCCCAGTGTTTTGCCATCATTACCGTCGTTGCGGAGATATGGAAGAGATGGCTGTCGGGTGAGGCATTCTGTGGTTCACAAATGGCGGATTTTTCTCCCAGTACTGTGGTGAAATTTTTCCGGTTCTCCGGATCGTTAAAACTGCCGCTAATGTGGTTCAGCGGGGTTTCACCGTCATAGCGCACTACGGAAAGCCGTTTGTTGATATTTTCCTGACTCACGCCAGACTTTTTCAGGGCATCCGTAATGATTTCAAATGCTTCCATGGCGTATTTTTTTTCAGCAGGCAGTACCGGTTGCTTCTCGCTGTAGCCGATGGTGAGCTTCATTTCCGGATACGTCAGCATTGTCAGAATGGCAGAATACCGATCGCCCACGGCATAACCCGGCATGAATACAGCGGAAGGCTGATTTTTGATATCCGGTATGGTGTTCCATACCGCTTCATCATGGGGCCAGAGTGTGCCGCTGAGTATTCCCTTCCCTGTTTTTTTATCGATCCAGGCTTCCTGATTTTTCCCAACGGTCTTTGCACTGGCACCATAACGTCTTCCACGCTCAGAAGCCTGTCTGCGAAAATCATTCAGGACATCGCTGTCATGAATGACATCTGGTGACGAGGCTGCGCGCGGCAGCAAAACCGATGGGGGACGGAGATTATTGTCAAACCTGGCCAGATGTTTTTTATCGCCTTCCACCATGCTACGGGACAGTGCATCTTTGTATCCCACAAGCAACTTTCTGTTGCCGGAAATCCCCTTGTCTGCTTCCGGATGATGACCGTGCTGTTTCGCCTCAGAGGAGGGCTCTGTAGGCGGTTCGCTGTCACGGGCGGAGGCCGCGCCCGCTGTCAGGCGACTTTCATCTGCAGACGTATTACTGGAAGGTGAGTCACTGACAGGAGGCTGATTATGAGTATGTTTATGACCGGAAATATACATGGCTTTCTTTGTTCATATTGGTGAGGACTATTAAAGTGGTTGGAAAGTTTATTTTGTTCCTTTATCAACCATCACCATCGGAAAAAATAACCTAAAAGGCCCTGTGTGCGCCATATCTGGCCTTCTGTACGGATACACCCCTTAATCAACCTGAAGCAATTCATCATCCTGCTAAAGCACCGTAATGTGTTTTTGCCGTAAAACCTCAAGCATTTGTTTATCAGGCTCACCATCTGTGATCGGCGCCAGGTCGCCAATAGCAAACGCAGAATGCCCGAAGCATGCATCGTTGCTCATGCTCAATAAAAAATTGTTATCACGTTCGCCGTTTCTGCTGAATAACCTTTCGTCCTGTGTCTGATTTATAATTTTTAGGGATATGCCCTCAGCGTGCCGTTGCGGTGTACACTAGCGAGCTGGATTCAAATCACCACAATATGGAGTCTATGTGCCCCGGGCCTGGTTTTTTCTTTTAATGGCAATAGTGTCTGAAGTAAGCAGCGTTATATTGATGAAATTATATTCGACGCAAGGCAATCTTACGGGCATGTTGTTTATGTATTTCGCCATCGGTTTGTCTTTTACTTTTATGGCGCTTGCGCTGAAAAAAATCTCACTTGCGGTAGCTTACGCAACCTGGGAATCACTGGGTCTGCTCGCGATAGCCGTTATTGGCAGCTTCTTCTTCAGAGAGCATCTGAGCGTACTTCAGCTTACGGGAATTGGCCTGTTGCTGGGGGGCGTTGTAGTCGTTAATATCGCAGAAAATGCGCAGAATGAATAAATGTCGATATTTATCCCCTATTACTATCTTGCGATAGCCATCCTGCTTGAAGTAACGGCTAACGTCTTTCTTCAGCGTTCGGCCGGTATGGCCAAAAAGATTCCGGGCGCAGTGGGCATACTGCTTATTCTTGCATCCTTTACTGCGTTAGCGCAGGCCTTGAAAGGCCTGGAGATGGCCACTGCGTATGCCATATGGGGAGGCTGCGGCATTCTTTTAACCGCACTGTCCGGATGGATTATTTTCAGGCAACCTCCTGGTCGCAAAGCGTGCGCTGGCTTGCTTATGATTACGGCAGGCCTGCTGCTGCTTGAGCTTGGGTGATAATATTTTAAGCCTGCCACGATACTCTCTTTTGCTTCAACTCACCCAGCTGGCAGGCGCTTCTTGCCCTGCCTCTGTGTCCGCTAAGGCGCCAGAGTGGCAGCCACCGCATCTTTCGGGCTACTGACGCCTGGGTAAAGTAACGCAAGAAAAAATTATGCCGTTTACCGCACGCGCGTGGCGGCAAGCCTGTTATACATCTGGAGCGCCCGCAGTAGCCTGACTGCCTGCGCCAACGCGCGGTTATTCACGGCATCAGTCAGTGTTTCAGGTGACGGCCGTAAGGAAATGGCTTCCTTACGGCCAGCAACGTCACCATTCAACGCAGATTTTACCCACGTGAGCGCCGCTTTGCTGATAAGAGAAAGCCTCGCCAAGCTCCTCATATTTAAAAACACGATCGATTACCGGCTTCTTGTTCATTATCTCAAGGGCTTTAACAAAATCACACTGATCCTGGCGGCTTGCCACAATCACGCCTTTAATTTGCACCTGCTTCGCCAGAAGGGAAAGGACAGACAAGGCAGCCTCATCGCCTGAAAGGATACCAATCTGCGCAATATGACCGCCTACCTTGATCGATTTCAGGGATTCATTCAGGGTTGCCGGTCCGCCTACTTCGACCACATGGTCTACGCCAAACCCCTGGGTCAGCTCAAGAACTTTATCTCCCCATGCAGGCGTTGTTCTGTAATTGATAGTTTCATCAGCGCCCAGTTCGCGCACAAAGGCGAGCTTTTCATCGGAGGATGAGGTAGCAATGACTTTGGCCCCCATTGCTTTAGCTATCTGTAAAGCAGCGACGGAGACGCCGCCGGTTCCCTGAACCAGCACCGTTTCTCCTGCCTTAAGGTGCCCGTCTGTTACCAGCGCCCGCCAGGCCGTCAAAGCCGAGGTGGTGATGGTGGCTGACTCTGTATGGCTCCACCCCTTCGGCGCATGGGTAAAGGCGTTTTCCGAACGTACAACGTATTCACTGGCCATGCCATCAACACCGTCGCCGGGCGTGTGCGCAAAGCCGCCCACGGCGGGTACAGGCTTGCCAGCCAGCCAGTTGGGGAAAAATGTAGAGACCACGTGTTCGCCTGCTTTAAACGCTTCAACGCCTTCTCCAACCTCCTCTACTATTCCCGCACCATCTGACAGCAGGATCCGTCCATCTTCAGTAGGAAACTGCCCGGTTGCGACGATTAAATCATGAAAGTTTAGCGAGCTGGCTTTAATCGCAACCCGAATTTCACCTTTGCCGGGCCTGCCCGGATCGTCAATATCTGACACGATAATGTTATCCAGGCCGCCGGGGGCTTTAAGCTGTATTGCTTTCATCGGGGATCTCCTGTTTGGGCATGCGTTTTATGTAATAACCCAGTTTAAACATAATTACAGGGTCACGCTGTCGAAGAGGGCCTTTTGTTACACTGGTGGAATTATAAAAAGCGTTTAAGCTGCCCGGCTGGCCACTTCCAGCAATATATCTATAACGGGTATAGCAGCTAAACCCGGTACTGACGTGCTGCCAATGTGATGGATCTGCGCAATAACGTTATCCAGCGTTATCTGTAGCAGTAAGCTTTCCGCTTCACAGCGCGCAGGCCACTGCAACAATCGTTACTTTTTGCATGTTTGCTCTTCCCCATTGTCTGGATATCGCCTTAATGAAGGCTGGATGCCTGGCTCGCAGACCGGCCGACAGGAAGGTTTTTTGCTTATTACCATGCCCCATATTGTGGCTTGCACACGGAAACGCTCTGTTTCTCTCCAGGGCGGCAGCGAGAATAAGGTGAACCAGAAAAAATTGCGGTACATGCTTAGCGGGCCGCTACCCGGCTGCCAGCTGTGCATCCTCTTTGACAGGGATCTTTGCGCAACGGTGGTCCTGTCTCAGGTTTGATCATGAAGAAGGTTCATGTTCATTGAAAACAAATCACTTTTCCTCAACCAGCGACTCAGGCATAAAGTATGGATTGTTAATAACTTTAGATAATATGAAATCTGGGATGCCCTGAAAGGCAACAAATAAATCAGATTTATAACAAACCAGGATACCAGACGGCCATGAACAAAGCGTTTACCTTTACCATTAAAAGCCTTCGTTTCGACGAAAACTATAACCCCTCCGGGAGTACGCGCATCACCACCAACTTTGCCAATCTGGCGAGAGGTGAGAGACGTCAGGAGAATCTGCGTAACGCTTTAGTGATGATTGATAATCGCTTCAATGCGCTGGCGCACTGGGATAATCCCAAAGCGGATCGCTATTCCGTTGAGCTTGAAATTATTTCCGCTGAGTTAAACGTTGAAGTGAAAGGCAATGCCTTTCCGGTGATTGAAATATTAAAACCTACCATTATTGATAAAAGCACCAGTGAACGTATCGATGGTATCGTAGGCAATAACTTTTCCTCTTACGTACGCGATTACGACTTTAGCGTCTGGCTGCCGGAGCACAATAAAAGCCAGCCCGAATTTACTATCCCCGAAGATTTTGGCAAGCTGCATGGTAATATATTTAAACGCTTCGTTAATTCAGCGGCCTACACGGAAAATTTTAATAAAGCGCCTGTGATATGCCTGAGCGTTTCCACTAAAAACACCTATTGCCGCACGACTAATCAGCATCCTGTACTGGGCTTTGAATATCAGCAGGATGAGCCTTCTCTGACCGATATCTATTTTGCCAAAATGGGGCTGCAGGCGCGCTATTTCATGCCGCCCAACAGCGTTGCGCCTTTGGCCTTTTATTTTCATGGTGATTTGCTCAGTGATTACACCAATCTTGAGCTAATCAGCACCATCAGCACGATGGAAACCTTCCAAAAAATTTACCGGCCTGAGATTTACAATGCTAATTCCGCCGCAGGGGCATTGTATCAGCCCAACCTGACACACCAGGATTATTCGTTAACCCGAATTGTTTATGATCGAGAAGAGCGCAGCCAGCTGGCTGTTGAGCAGGGCAGGTTTACTGAAGAGCACTTCATTAAACCCTACCAGACTATTCTTGAGCAGTGGTCTGCCAATTCCGCTCTTTGATAAACCGAAAATATAAGGTCATCTTTTATGAAAAAGCTTTTACCGACATCCACTGCTGGCAGCTTACCTAAACCTTCCTGGCTTGCGCAGCCGGAGACGCTCTGGTCACCCTGGAAATTGCAGGATCGGGAACTGATTGAGGGCAAGCAGGATGCCCTTCGCCTGTGCCTTGACGATCAGCTGCAGGCAGGCATTGATATCGTCAGCGATGGCGAGCAAACGCGCCAGCATTTTGTCACGACGTTTATTGAGCACCTCAGCGGCGTGGATTTTGAAAAACGTCAGATCGTCAAAATCCGCGATCGCTATGATGCGAGCGTTCCTACGGTCGTGGGCGAGGTGACCCGGCAAAAGCCCGTATTTGTTGAAGATGCTAAATTTTTACGTCAGCAAACCCAACAGCCTATTAAATGGGCCTTGCCCGGCCCTATGACCATGATCGATACGCTTTACGACAGCCATTATAAAAGCCGCGAAAAGCTGGCCTGGGAATTTGCCAAAATTCTTAATCAGGAAGCCAGAGAGTTAGAGGCGGCCGGTGTCGATATTATCCAGTTTGACGAGCCGGCTTTTAATGTCTTTTTTGATGAGGTTAACGACTGGGGAATTGCCGCGCTGGAAAAAGCCATCGAAGGGCTTAAATGTGAAACCGCCGTGCATATTTGCTATGGCTACGGCATTAAAGCCAATACGGACTGGAAAAAAACGCTGGGTTCAGAGTGGCGACAGTATGAAGAGGTTTTCCCTAAGCTGAAAACGTCGGCTATCGATATCATTTCGCTGGAATGCCAGAACTCTCATGTACCAATGGATCTTATCGAACTGATCCGCGGCAAAAAGGTGATGGTTGGGGCTATCGATGTGGCGACCAATGCCGTTGAGACGCCCGAAGAAGTAGCCAATACGCTACGTAAAGCGCTCCAGTTTGTCGATGCCGACAAGCTTTATCCTTCCACCAATTGCGGCATGGTGCCTTTATCCCGTCAGGTAGCAAGGGGCAAGCTGAATGCCCTCAGCGCCGGCGCAGAAATCGTTCGTAGAGAAATTTTGGCCAGGTAACCTTGCTGACCAGCTAATTTTCTGAAAACTCAGTCCGGATTGGGCCATGCCAGCCGGACTGAGTGATAAATACCGTATTCAGCAACGTTATTCCCTGCCAGGACGTCTCCCAGCTATCTCCTGTTCATCCCGGATCATTCAGCGCTCCCTGTCTGCAACCTTTACCTGCGCATTGTGAAATACACCACATAATTTAATCGGTACTCTCAAGAGTTTCTTCACGATGACGATACAAACAGTAATCATCTGCCTTTCGGTATTCTCCCATGAAAGTTTCAACCCGTATTGTCGGAGGCTTCGGCCTCATGGTACTGCTGCTGGTCATTTGCGCCGGCGTGGCTATCAATGCTCTTAACCACGCCCGGGACGATATGGGTGACGTGGTAAACGTCAAAATGAAAAAGTTCCAGCTTGCGCTGGATATGCGCGCCAGCGTACGTGATTTGTCTATCGCGGTAAGAAACCTGGCGTTGCTGACCGACCCGAAGGAAATGGCGCCCGAATGGGACCGCGTGCAGACCCAGAAACGTCTGTTCCTCAAAAACCGTGAGGAACTGGGTCGGCTGATGGAAACGGATTCGGTACCGGCGGGCCGGGAGGCATACCGGAAAATAGTGGAAAGAGAAGGACCGGCGCTGGCAAGCTTTGAAAAGGCAGGTCAGCTTGGATTGCAGAATCTGCAGCAGGAGACCGTGACTTACCTGATGACCGTCTCTCGCCCGGCGCAGCGGTCGCTGCAGGAAGCCCTCAATACCCTGACAGAGGTGCAGATGCAAAATGCCCGCAGCGCCGTGGAAAGCAGCAGCGATCAAAGCCGTCGTGCCGGGCTTCTGTTGGTCGGCCTGGTGCTGGTATCTGTGCTGCTTGCTGGCGGCACCGGTTTCATGACTATACGGATCCTGATGCGCCAGCTGGGCGGTGAACCGGCGCAGGCGCAGGTACTGGCGGCAGCGATAGCCGACGGTGACCTGACGTCTCAGGTCATGCTTCGTCCCGGCGATAATACCAGCATGCTGGCATCGCTCGCCCGAATGCAGAATCGCCTGGGCGAACTGGTATCGAGGATTAAGGACGCTTCGGCTTCCGTAGCCCTTGCCTCTGATGAAATCGCCAGAGGGAATACCGAACTCTCGGCCCGTACTGAACAGCAGGCAGCTGCGCTGCAGGAAACGGCCGCAAGCATGGAAGAGTTAACCGCGACGGTGAAAAGCAACACGGCGGGCGCCACTTATACGGCTGGATCGGCGCGGGAGGCGGCCGCGCTTGTCCGTGACGGTGAAAAAAACGTGCGCCAGATGACCGAAACGATGGCCGATATCTCTGCCAGCGCGGCGAAGGTTCGCGATATTACCGGCACCATTGAGAGCATTGCCTTCCAGACGAATATTCTGGCGCTGAATGCGGCGGTTGAAGCCGCACGCGCTGGCGAACAGGGGCGGGGATTTGCCGTGGTGGCCAGCGAGGTCCGCACGCTGGCGCAGCGTAGCGCGACGGCAGCGCGGGACATCAAAGGCCTGATTGAAAACGCGGTGACCATGGTGGAGGCTGGCGTGGTAGTGGCCGACGGCACTGCGGAAAATATCATGAGCGTGACCGGGAAGGTCAGCGAGCTGGCTGAGGCAATGGATGAAATCGCGCTGGCTTCAAACGAGCAGATGCAGGGCATTTCTCAGGTGACCGTGGCCGTTGGCCAGATGGACGGCGTAACTCAGAGCAACGCCGCGCTGGTAGAAGAGTCCACGACCGCTTCCCAATCGCTGGCGGAGCAGGTTCATGCCCTGAGAGGAATGGTGAATACCTTCCGCGTCTGAAGAGGAGAGCCCCGGGAGCAGGCTAAAAAGCCGCTCCCGGCTGGCTCGCTATGCAACCGATAAATCATCCCCGACGCTTTTCATCTGTCCTTTGACTGCGTGCACGGCGGGTCATGACGCCTCTCAAGAGAATATCTAATGCCGGGCCTGAAACCGGAGCCGATCGCGCAACGTTGCCCTTGTGTCGGCCAGTCAATGCCGGTGTACAGGCTGGACAGATGCAGTAAAATTATTGAGATAAAACAGGATGCTACGTGTTAATCTTAGCAATCTTTAAGGCCGGGCCGGTGCCTGGTGATGCCATTCTTACATTTGTCGTCTGACAGCAGCGATGAAATCGGCCCGGACGATGCAGAAAGCAGCTAAAATTGACGTTAAATTAAATATCTGGAGTAGCTTATGAACGATGAAATCCCGCTTAAATACTACGACATCGTGGATGAGTATTCGACAGAATGCGCAGCACCCGTGGCTGAGGCAGAGCGTAAATCCCTGGCGCACTATTTCCAGCTGCTGCTCGATCGCTTATCAAATAATGAAGAGATCGGTGAAGACGCGCAGAAAGAGATGGCTAAAGAAGCCGGTATCAACGAGAGCCGTATCGATGATATCGCCTCGTTTCTTAATCAGTGGGGCAACGAGTAGTTTTGTCACAGCAGCCGCTAAGGCTGCTTGCCTGTGTCGGCAGCAATTTTTTCAGATAACTTTACTGAGCGAAAATTAGTACCCCTGTGTGATAATATTTATCGGAAATAAAGCGCTGTAAATTTAAGTAAAAACGAATGATTTATAACAATAACGAACCGATGATATTAAGCCAAATTTAACCGTTATTTACCCCGTTATTCAGGGCTAAAATTCAGGATCCGGACAGGAAAAGATGCCACCATTACTCCCCCTTCGCACGATAACGGTTTTGGCGCTGATGATTGTGGCGGGCTGTTCTTCCCATAAGCCCGATGAAGCGAACGATAATAGTCCCGATACCACCCATCGCGCTGGCGAACCCGATCTTATTCCGGTTATCGCGGCATTACATGACCAGATGTACGCATGGGAAGGGACGCCTTACCAGTGGGGCGGTACGGAACTCTCCGGCGTGGACTGTTCGGGCTTTGTCTGGCGAACCCTTAAAGACCGGTTCAATTTACCCATGAAGCGAGTCACCACCAGCCAGCTGATCCATATGGGAAAACGTATCCAGCCCGATCGTTTGCAGCCTGGCGACCTGGTCTTTTTCCGTATTAACCGCCAGATGCACGTAGGCTTTTATGATACGGACCGGCATTTCCTTCACGCTTCGGCCAGCCGTGGCGTAATGCGATCGTCACTGGATAACGTTTACTGGAAATCGGTATTTCTGGAAGCGCGCAGGCTGCCGAACGAACACGGTGCCCGGATATCATTTAATTATGATGAAGACGATAAGAACGTTCTGGCTAAAAATTAACGCCGGTTCTGGATTTGCAATATATAAGCCTTCGGGCCAGGAAAAATATTTACAGGATCATAGCGTGGGCTGCCAGGACCACGCTGTGACACAGATTTTTCCTGACAGACTTCTTTATGCTGAGCAGTACAAACCGTCGAAAATATTTGTTTAATCTTCTCCGCACCTGCCGATGTTACAGACAATGGCTCCCCCTCGCTCTCCCTCCCGGCTGAAGATCCTTTAAACCTCCGCGCCTTCCACTGGCTGTCATCTGACAACACCGCACTGGTAAGAGATAATAAATGGGCACCAGCCTGATAAGGAAATAATGGGTCAGTTTCCAGAACCAGACTTATCAACTGATGAATTTTCTTCGTAGCTTCCCCGATCCATGCTTATGACAGCGCGTTCATTTATGCCTCCGCTTACGGGCCTTTCGGCCGTGCACAACAGTGAAAAATGCTCTTAAAACACGGCCGATAACCCTTCTTTATTACTGACTACCCTTCATCCAAATGCCCTTGCGCTGTTTTTAAGCCCTTTAATGTGATCTTCATCAGACTTTCATTGTTAAACAGATGTTGAATACTGGTTCTTTGTTGTGAATGAAGGTTATATTTGTTTCACTCGAAACAGAGATGGCGAAAGCAGCGGAGAGCACCATGGACACCAGCTTCACTTCAGTCGATCAACCAGAAGACGCTAAGCAAAATATACGCCTGATGAAAAAGGCGCTCAGGGAAGAAATTGGCGATGTGGAAGGATTATTCGAACAGGTAAGAGCGAAGATTGTCGGCGAGCTCAAGGCGGCACGTACCGAAGAACAGCAGCAGGGCTCCGCATGGCCGGAAGTCAGCCTGCAAGAGATTGCCGCAGGACGTGTTTCGGAAGAGACCAGGAATTATATTCGCCGCAGGGGGTGTGTGGTGGTCAGGCAAACTTTCAACCGTGAGCAGGCGCTGGGATGGGATAAATCGATGCTCGACTACCTGGACGCCAACGATTTCGATGGCGTGTACCAGGGGCCTGGTGACAACTTTTTCGGTAGCCTCGACGCTTCACGCCCTGAAATCTACCCTGTTTACTGGTCTCCGGCTCAGATGGAAGCGCGGCAGAGCGACGCCATGGCGCAAACTCAGGCTTTCCTGAACCGGCTCTGGAAATTCGAATCGGCAGGTATACGCTGGTTTGAGCCTGATGTGAACATCATCTATCCCGACCGCATACGACGTCGTCTGCCGGGCACAACCTCAAAAGGGCTGGGTGCGCATACAGATTCAGGCGCGCTGGAGCGGTGGTTGCTTCCTGCTTATCAAAAAGTGTTCCGCAAAATTTTCTCGAACCGTTTTAATGAATACGATCCGTGGGACGCAGCCTGGCGTACCGATGTTTATGAGTACCAGGCCGGCACCACAACAAAATGTTCGGCATTTCGTACCTTTCAGGGCTGGACGGCGCTTTCTGATATGCAGGTCGGGCAGGGGCTGCTGCATGTCGTGCCGGTACCCGAAGCAATGGCTTATTTGCTGTTGCGCCCGCTACTGAAAGATGTCCCGGAGGAGGAGCTGTGCGGCGTTGCGCCCGGGAAAGTGCTGCCGGTGTCGGAAAAATGGCATCCTGAACTGATTCAGGGATTGTGCTCAATACCTTCACTCCAGGCAGGGGATTCAGTCTGGTGGCATTGTGATGTTATTCATTCCGTTGCCCCGGTAGAAAATCAGCAGGGCTGGGGAAATGTAATGTATATCCCGGCCGCGCCTCTCTGTGACAAGAACGCCGTCTGCGCGGCCGCCGTTGCGCAGGCGCTGGCATCAGGCGAATCGCCCGCCGATTTTCCACAGGAAGATTATGAAGTCACCTGGAAAGGTCGCTTCACCTCTGAAAAGCTGAACGCGAACGGGCGCCGCAGTCTCGGACTGGAATGAGACCCTTGCCGACCCGCTTTCGGCGGATCGGCAGCATTTGTAGCGGCCTGTCTTTCTGGTAAGCTTGCTAAAAAAGCTTACCGGCAGGCACCATGAACGTACGTCATCAGAATATTATTCAGCTCGTCAGTGAACGCGGCAGCGTCAGCGTCAGCGAACTTTCTCAAATCACTGGTGTTTCCGAGGTAACGGTACGTCAGGATCTGAACGTGCTGGAAAAAGGCGGTTTTCTGCGTCGCGTGCACGGATCGGCCGTTGCGCCTGAAAGTGATGATGTGGGCGCAAGGATGCGCACCCGCTATGCCGTCAAGAAACGTCTCGCAGAGCATGCGGCTTCACTGGTGAATGCCGGAGAGGCGGTTTTCATTGAGGGAGGCAGTACCAACGCGCTGCTGGCCAGGGAGCTGAGTGAAAGACGGGACATTACCATTATTACGGTCAGCCACTATATTGCCGGATTGCTCAGGGAGACGGGTGGGGAGGTTATTATTCTTGGCGGCCTGTATCAAAAAAGCAGCGAATCCGTGGTAGGGCCGCTGACCCGACTTTGTATCCAGCACCTCAACTTCCATAAGGTCTTTATCGGCATAGATGGCTGGGACGCGTTGACCGGTTTTACCGGTCGTAATATGCTGCGCTGCGATGTCGTTAACGCCCTGATGGCTAAAAACACCCATACTATTGCGCTGACCGACTCGTCGAAATTTGGTCAGATCCATCCGTATCCGCTCGCCCCTGAACACCCTTTCAGCCACGTCATTACCGATACTGATTTACCCGATACCTGCAAAGAAATTCTTCAGGCGCAGGGGCTGCGTCTGGATATTATTGGCCCCGTCTGAGCCTGGGTTTATCGACAGGCAGCGCCGTTTTCTCTCGCGATATATTGCAACGCTATAAGAGGTTTAGTAAGGGCGGATTGGGCTATACAAACCTACGTGCCCGTTTGGATTTGGTCATTGGGAAAATCGGGTGCTGGAGGCAGGTATAGCATGCGGGATGTGTGGAATAATTTAAATCGAAAAGTGATTTCAGGTGCGGTTTCTGCATACTTTTCAATGCAATACGTCGGAGCCAGGTATAATAACGCGGCCTGGCGTATTGCACAGCCAGCCAACAGGGTACATTTTTTCGGCACCCGCAGCGATCGTAACCCTGGCCTAAGCACCTGCCACCATTAATGCCTGATCCGCGCCAGTTCTTCTTCGCCAAGACCGGTCATTTTCATCACGGTGTTACGATCGAGGCCGTTTTGCAGCATAGTGCGGGCTACTTCAAGCTTTCCTTCAAGCTTTCCTTCAAGCCTGCCTTCATATCTGCCTTCCTGTCGGCCGAGCTGAATACCTTCGGCCCGCCCTTTTTCAATGCCTTTCTGTTCAAGCTGTTGCGCGATGGTCATCAGTGCATCCTCATGTTTCGGCACCCGTTGTGCCAGTTCACGTACAAAGGCCTCTGCGTCTGAAGTTTCGCCTGCCTGTATAAGGTAGTTTATCAGCGATGCCAGCTGCTGTCCTGTAACATGTTCCTTCAGCAGAAGCGTCGCCAGCCGATCCAGCAGCTCGGCCAGATCGCGTTGGTGGATATGTTTTTGCAGCAGCGTCAGGGCCGCCATACTGCGGTGCTCCATGATCTCGTCGTCAGGTATAACCGTAACGTCGACGAGGGGGAAATGACCGCTATAGAGCTTTTCAGCCTGCACCGGATCGGCAAATTCATCCAGCCAGCGTGTGGAGTAAGGATAGGGGCTGCGCCGGCCGGTATAGAATAAAACCGGGATCACCAGCGGCAGCTTTTTATGACCGGCGTCCAGATGGCGCTGCATAGCCGCTATTGCATAGCGGAAAAGCCGGAAGGCCATGTGCTTGTCCGGTGTGGACTGATGCTCAATCAAAACATGCACATAGGCGTCACCTGCAGCTGTTTTCAGACTGTAAAGCACATCGCTAAAATAGGGGCGCAGATTTTCCTCAATAAAACTCCCGGACTCCAGTTTTAGCGTGTTGAAATCGCAAACGGCCTGCAGTTCTGACGGCAGATGCAGCTGCATAAAATCCCGCGCGGTATCGGGATGGGTCAGGAACTGTTTGAATGCCAGGTCGTGTGGCGTTGGAGAGGTTTTCTTTCCGCCCTTTGCTTTTTTATCAGACATAATTGTTTTTACTGCATGCGTGGTGAACGGACTGGCTGCACATTGACCGTAAAGCTTTCATCAGCCCCCTCCCTTATTTGATTGGAAAATCCCTGTTAATTAACCGGTTGTATAGTACAACCGCCTCCTGGCTGGTACAACAGCAGGCTTAAAAGGCGGTAGCTCAAACTCTTTGTCGGGCTGGGCCATCCACAGGGATTACTGTAAATAATCGACCGCTGGCATAAAACCATACTTTTCTGTGCACAGGCTATCCACTTTTTCTGTGGATAAAATGCCTGTCAGGATTGGACCGCTAACGGGCATTTTATGCGCCAGCGTCAGGGGGGCGGCGCAACTGCATAGCGGGCAAATCAGGGTTTCTTCTCCATTAAATCCACCATGGCTCCCTGATGAGCATCAACGTTACGGATATAGCGCATCAACGTTTCCGGTTTTTTCCAGGTTCCTTCCTGCATTATTTGCGCCACGGCATAGCCCTGTTTCGCCATATCCTGCGCTGCACCGACGCGGGCACTATGGCCGCTCCAGCCGCCATAGCGGTTTTTGTTCAGCTTCGCTGATTTTGAATGCCCTGACGTTCGCCAGGCATGGGCGAAAATAGTTTCAAAAGAGGGGGTGCTGAGCGGCCGCTCGGCGATCATTACCGCTTTATTAGAACGATGAACCGGACAGAACAGGAAAGCATCCGGTTCTGCGGCCAACCCCGCAGCCGCAATCCATTCCATCAGCCGCTGGGTAGAAAGATTGCTGAGTGCCTTAATCAGTCCGCCCGTCTGTACGATAGTTTTTGTCCAGGCCACATCAAGAATAATGCGTCCGTCATCGGCAAAGGTGACGTCGCGGACCCGAAGGCGGGAGAGTTCGCTGACGCGCAACAGTGTATTATACGCAACATGGAGGAAAGCCAGATTGCGTTTCTCCCTCAGTAAAGAGGAATTAAACCACAGGCTATCAAGCTTCATCAGGTCAGCGAGTCGGAAAGGGATCGCCTGACCGGTACGCTCGCCGCCTACGACAGCCACGCGGTTAATCTTTTTGATAGTACGGAAAACGATCGGCGAAGTGTTTGGTGGCGTCAATCCGGCGTTACGGTGTAACATCGAAATCAGTGAAGCATGAGTAGCAATCGTCGAAGAAGCTCGCCCTGTCAGCTGTAGGAAATTGAGATAATCGCGAAGATCGGCGTCAGTCATAGGCAAAAAGGTGCGTGCATTCTCCCTGGCCCAGCGATAGCAGACACGCATCACGCTAAGTAGCTGCCGCCAGGTATTGGATGAAAAGGCATCTTTGTCCTGCACGAACTCCTTTAGCCGTGCTGCAATATCTTCATCGGCGGTAAGGGCCGATACCATACCGTTGGCTATGATTTCACCCATTTTCGTCTGATAATCTCCTCAATTTTTTCCGATCGCGCTACGTGAATTCTGCATGAGTAAGAGGGGCTAATCCCCTAATAATTTACGTAGCGATGCCAGTTTACAGGCTGCATTTCAATCACGTATGCCGAGAGATACACAGTCGCTTTTTGCTGTGAACCCGCCTGGAAAAGCATACCTGCTTCCGGGCCTGATGTCCTGACTTTATATAAGTCCCCTTATATAAAGTCATTAATTTACGGCTGAATGCGGCTGAAAGGTTAAAAATCACCCAAAGTGGTAACGGTTGGTTAAAACAGGCGCTACCGCTGATAGCCTGTTGCCGTTAATGCCGGAGCCGGTTTTTCCCACAATAGTCATTCGTTGGGCTAAAGCAGGATAGCCATTGGTACAGAGGACTCATGATAAGGATGATTAAAAAATCTGATTTTTTCAGAATAAGCTTAGCTTTGATAAGGTAATGTATCGCTTTCCCAGTGCATATTATTATAAAGATGATGCCAGTTTGCATCGGTTGCTAAGTATAAAAAGGCTTCGCCATTATTTTTTGTGAACGATCTCAATTTTTGTGACATGATTATCATCCCATTCCTCTGTATACCTGGGCAGGTTTTTATAAACAGGAATAGTCAGGTCGGCAAGAAAATCGTCTTTTCTAAAAACTACCCTTTAATTTTATTTTTTTTTAACTTTATAAAAAAATAACATCATGAATTATTTGATTTTTTATCTATGAAAATGAGATGTTGCTATCCTGATGTTGTTCTGCCACCATCAGAGTGAACGCGCTTTATTTAGTTACCTTTTGTATACGCTGGTGCCCGCCAGAATGCAGATTAACAGATTGATTATCCTGGCCGACAAAGTAATTATAGGTTTCAATTTCATGATTTGGATTTGAACCAGGAGAGTTAAATGGAGGTAATAGCGCTTTACCCTCTGCTCTTGATTCCACCATGCTGGCAATGCCGTTAACTAACGGATTTATAATCCCGTTATCTGTCAGCGCATTCCTGTAAATATCAACAGTCGGTGTTGCTTTTTTTGAGCAGCCGCTAACAGGTAAAATAAGAAATTTTAAATGCCTGAAAATAATAAATCTCTATGGTGATTTACATAAAACCATTGTATTCAGGATGTCCGGTTTTCTGAACAAACAGGAAAGGATAATCACGTCCATAGGTATTAACGCTTTCTTCGTTCAGATGTAATTTTCCAAATAAAAATAACTACAATATAATTTATAAACACATCCTTAATATATGTTTAGTGAAAACTGGAAGGGTGACTTATATTTTTAAGCGGAAAGTGCTCCCTGTCAACCGATACAATACTTCCAAAATATTGCCATCACGCAATCTGCATCTACACTTAACCTTTAATCAGAGGGGGAAATAATGTGCAATAAGATAATAGTTTTTGATGTCAATGAAACGCTTCTGGATACAGGGGCGCTGAACCCCATTTTTGAAAGGGTATTTGGTGACGAACGAATTTTGCGCCAATGGTTCTCTGAATTAATCATTTATTCCCAGTCGCTTACTCTCAGCGGCAGTTACATGCCCTTTGGCGAGCTTGCTGTAGCCGTGTTGCAAATGGTGGCTGAGATAAGAGGTACCATACTTTCAGAGCAAGACATAAATGAATTCCGGAAGCGTCTGGCGACGCTTCCTGCTCACCCGGATGCGTTGCCCGCGCTGGAAATGCTGCGGGCAGCCGGATTCCGTCTGGTGACGCTCACCAATTCATCCACTCAGGCTGGCGAGAAGGTGCTGGAACAATCGGGCCTTGCCCACTTTTTTGAAAAGCAGTTCTCGGTTGAAGAGATCAAACGTTTCAAACCGGCCACGGAGAATTACACCAGCGTGGCACAGAGGCTCGGCGTGAATGCCGATTTGTTGCGGCTTGTCGCTGCGCATACCTGGGATATCCTGGGCGCAACAGCCTGCGGCTGGAAAGGTGCACTGGTTGCTCGTCCGGGCAATGCGGTATTACGCGTTGGCAAACAGCCTGATATTGTTGAAAAAGATCTTATCGCCGTTGCTCATCGCATCATCATTATTGATAGGCCAGAGTAAATGGCATTGGCCGCTTAAGCGTGGGATCCGTAATCTGGCCTGAAAATGGATTGCGGATTTCAGGATCTGAACAAGAATTAAATATTCCCTTAGGTGAAGTAAGATAAGTTTTTCTAAAACCACCTGGTAATGGGTGGCCTTTGCTTTTTATTTTATCGACATTTTAAAGGTAAATCTAAGCAGTCTCTTGAGTTATAAATCATAATCATTATAACTCTGTGCGGATTACATCAGCATATTTACCCGATCGCCTTCTCGGGACCTGAAACAGAAACCGAAAAAGTCATCGGTAGCGGTTATTTTCTTCACGACAATAGCCTGACTTTTTCTATGGTCGTTTCGCCTGATAAGGCAAATTTACAGCACCAATCTGCAATAGTGAATAAAATTTACCGACATGGTCTGTTAATTTGGCAAATTCTGCCGATATAGGATCGGGTTTCTTTTATCGCGCCTGGCAAAGGATGGGCAGGGCGTCTGCAACTTGCCAGAGGTAAATGCTTATTCCAATAGATTTATTTCATTATAAATAACATGATTTCCGGCATGCCATCAATATTATGCGGAATTAAATTGCGTTTTTTAGTGATAACTACTGAATATTCAACTAATTATATTGCCGGGGTTCTCGGATGCACCTGAAACTTTTATGGTTAGCAATGCTTAATATTGTAACCATATTTTTGCTTTCCACCTTATGGGAGTACGGACTTGAGGCGCAGATTTCCGTGCTGCTCGGTCTGGGCTATAGCGCCGATTTTGAAACCAGCGAAAGGCTCAGGTTTATCCTGACGTCCTCTGCCTTTGCTCTGCTGGCCATGATCATTCCTGGCCTGCTGATCGGCAGGCTCATACGCAAAATGCTTGCCGCTGAAAAAAATGCCCTTCGGCTGGCCGATACCGATGAGCTGACCGGCGTGGGTAACCGGAGAGCATTCAGCGCTCGTATTGCCCAGCTTGAAGCGGTCGGGCAGCCTTATTTTCTGACATTACTCGACATCAACGACTTTAAAAGCATCAACGACCTGAACGGGCATCATCAGGGGGATGCCACGCTGATTTCTCTGGCAGGCCTGCTGGCAGAAGCTGCCGGCCCGGAAACCCATGTATTCCGCATCGGCGGTGATGAATTTGCTATGACTTCAGGGGGCGGGCAGCCTGAAGAGGCGGTCAGAACTGCTGCAACCCTCCGTCAGCGCGCTGCGGAGATCCGGACCGGGCCTGATACCATGTTGGGCCTGTCGGTAGGCGTAGCCTGCTCAACCTGTAGCGGAAGCTCTGGCGTGGTGCGGGCGGCGGACCTGGCCATGTACGAAGCGAAACGGGACAAAACGCTGCATCTGGTCCATTTCTCACCGGATATGGAGCAACGATTTCTCCAGAGGGAAAAGCTCGAGCACGACGTTACCGAGGCTATCAAAAGCCATACCATCGTCCCTTTTTTGCAGCCTATTGTCTCCCTGCAAACGGGCCGCATTACCGGATTCGAGATCCTGGCGCGCTGGATACCCGGCCCCGGTAAGGTTATTGCACCTGCGGTGTTTATTCCCGTAGTGGAAAAGCTGGGCCTGATGGACACTCTGACTGTTGAACTGCTGCAGGCCGTCGTTCGCATCACCTCAGGCTGGCCGGCAGGTTTGCATCTGTCTTTGAATATCACGCCGGAGCAGCTGCTCAGCCCGGTGCTGACGGATCGCCTGTCCGGCATTATGCGGCAAGCGGCACTGGTACAGCTGGAGCTGGAGGTGACGGAGCAGAATGTGATGACCATTTCAGAAGAGGCCAGACGAGCTATTCGTGCCCTGCGGGACGACGGTATTGGCGTGGTGCTGGATGATTTCGGCACTGGTTACTCCAATATGTCGGTTCTGCTGGGCCTTGGTATTACCCGGATCAAGATTGACCGCTCGTTTATCTCCACCGTTGTGAGCGTCTCGCAGCAGCAAAAGGTAGTGGAAACCCTGCTGGCGCTGTGTCAGGAGCTGAAGGTAACGGTGACGGCAGAAGGAATTGAAGACGCTATTACTCTCGAGTGGCTGCAAAAACGACGCTGTGATTACGGCCAGGGCTATCTTTTCAGCCGGCCCGTACCGGCAGATCGGGCCGCCGCTCTGCTTACCACAGCGAGTGTTCAGGCATGTTTTACCGATAAGCTGATATCTGCGCCATAAGACGCGCTTACCCCCAGAGCGGGCGGCCTTTTCCCTGACGCCCTGGTTCGAAAAGAAGGCGGTCTGGCTGCTGTGTCAAAGCAGCTCTGACAGATAGCCGTCAGCATTAGCTAACTACGCGTCGGTTCGGATGTCATTGGCATTACCCGTTGCCTGAAAGCGACGGATAATGCCACCGCTGTGGCGCGGTTGTTATGCGATCGCCGCCGAATGGCGAAAAACATCTGATCGGCCTGGCTGTTATTTCTGCTCCTGCTTGCTGTTTGCCTCTTTTTCTTTTTCTTTCTTTTTAGCCATATGATGGCCAACCGCACAGCCTGCTGCTGCACCAGCTACGCCATGATGGGCAACGTGGCCTGCCACGCCTCCGGCAGCGGCTCCTTTCAGGCACCCTTTTGCATCAGCCTGTGAACTCATAACCAAAAGCATTCCGGCAGTGATGGCGATTACAGATAATTTTTTCATAATATTTTTCCTGGAGTAAGTGGAGGAAGCCTGAACGCTTCTGAGCATAGTCAATCCGCGCACGCCGCGTCGTCAAAATGCATAAATCTAAAACTTGCTTACCTGCCGTTACGCTTTTGCGCAGCAAACAAAACCGGATTGACGTTGTTTTATGCGCATGGCTTAATTATTCGTCTATCTGCGTAGAAAACCCGGGTGCCCTCTAAATAAAGAGAAGCAAAAAAAAACGGCCGGTGTTTTACGGTGGATAGTAATAAAAATCAGGCCGTTTTTCCTGTAATACACTATTCCCCAGGTTTATTGCTGGAATGAAAACCCTTACCTTGCTACTAACTCCGCCGCCTCGGGGAAAAAGATATCAGAGCAGGCTCTTAAAATTAAGTCAGGGTAATGCTAAACCATCAACCTCGTATGGAAGGTTTTAAGCTATTTTTTCTCTTTTATGCTTTGCAAAATAAATTTTTTAAGCCAGTCGGTAGATGATTTTTTACCGCTTCGTTTGTGAGAATATATTTTTACCGTAAAAGGAGGTGCATAAAAAGGTAAGGGAAAGGTTTTAATACTGGCCAGCTCGGCAATCTTGCTGGCTACAAAGGCAGGAATGGCCATCAACAGATCGCTCTCAGCAATAATATGTGGCGAAGCAAGCATCGATGGCGTTCTCAGGGAGATCCTGCGTTCCAGCCCCAGACGCGCGAGGTGTGCATCCAGTAAACCTTTTTTCTCATTCCACGGGGTGACCACTACGTGCCCTGCTGACAGGTAGTTTTCCAGCGTCATGCTGAGTCGATTAATATTACTGATAACGACAAACTCATCGCTAAATAAATCAACCTCTTCTAAATCCTGATGTTTACCCTCATTCGCTTCGCTGAAACTCAACGCGAGGTCAATTTCGCCTGCCAGCAATTCCTTTAGCGCTGGGTTATATGGCAAATGGCACAACTCGAAAGTAATGCCCGGCGCCATTTTTTCTGTTTCCTTCATTAACCCGGGAAATATGCAAAAGGCGGTGTAATCCGTCACGGCAATTCTGAACGTTTCCGTGCTTGCAAGCGGATCGAAGGGCTGTAACGGGCTGAGGTGTTGATTGAGCGTGGATAACGATCCCGCTATATAAGGCGCCAGCTGGCAGGCAAATACGCTGGGGCACATCTTATGCCCCTCACGATAAAATAGCGGGTCCTTGAGAAATTCACGCAGGCGCGTCAAAGCATGGCTCAGCGCTGAAGTGCTCATGGCAAGTTCAGCGGCGGCAAGCCTGACCGAGCGGTGTCGGTAAACAGCATCGAAAACCGGCAACAGGTTGAGATCGAGACGCCGTAGTACATGATGCATGAAATTCACCTGCCATTGATTTTATTGCACTTATTTCATCGAACAATACCGATTATCCTTGCAGGCAGCAAACTATATTGGTGAGAGAAAGTTTATGAGCGTTATTATTCGGCAGGCCGGTCCGGAAGATATGGATGCTATCTGTAATATGATAAATGGCTTATCCGTTTACCGCGAAAGCCCGCCGGAGGCTATGCCAGATGTTGACGAAATCCGAACGTTCCTGTTTTCTGCCGATACCGCAGCGGAGGCCTATATCTGCGAGATTGAGGGGGATATTGCCGGCTATGCGGTTATCTCGTTGGGCTATTCAACCTGGCCAGGTCGCTACAGCCTTAACGTGGAAGACCTCTATTCGACTCCTGATTACCGGGGACGAGGCGCAGGAAAAGCCATGTTGCAGTATATCGCTCAGCTGGCCGTTAGCCGCCGCTGTAACCGGATCGAATGGAACGTTCTGGAGTGGGATAAGTCAGCCAAAGATTTCTACCGCAGTATTGATGCGCTTCCTCTGAGCGAATGGGTTCGATACCGGCTTGACGGCCCGGCCCTGGAGAGATTCGCTTCGCAGGAAGCTCTCTGAGCCAGCGCGAGGCCGACTTTGAACGTTATTGCAGGTGATTTCCTTCCGGATGTGCCGGTTTCCGACTGCAGGTCTGCAGCTGCCCGTGCAAGAGAAGCACGAAGCAAAAAACCGGCTGAAAAGCCGGTCTGTGCTCCTGTATAAGCCTAAAACCAAGGCCTTACGCTGTCCTTAAAGGGATTTCAGGAATGCCAGAAGATCCACGTTCAGCTGGTCGGAATGGGTGACCGCAAAGCCATGCGGCGCATTGTCATACACTTTCAGCTGCGCGCCTGTAATCATCTCCGCGGCAAGCTTGCCGGTTGATTCAAACGGCACCACCTGATCGTTACTGCCATGAATAACCAGCGCGGGCACGTCGATTTTCGCCATATCCGGACGGAAGTCGGTGGTGGAAAATGCCTTAACGCAGTCCAGCGTGCCCTTGAGCGAAGCCAGCAGCGCAATATTCAGCGTCTGGGTCAGTACGCCTTCTGAAACCGTCTGGCCGGCATTAGTGCCGTAAAACGGTACGGCAAAATCACTGATGAACTGCGCGCGATCCTGGCGCAATCCCGCCAGGATGCCGGCAAAAACGGACTGGTCGACGCCCTGCGGGAAATCATCGGACTTACCGAAGGCGGGCGTTACCGCGCCAAGCAGCACCAGGCCATCCACGCGCGCGGTGCCGTAGTTGTTGATATAACGCGCAACGTCGCCACCGCCCATCGAAAAGCCGACCAGCGTCACCTTCTGCAAATCAAGGCTGGTGATGAGCTCGTTGATATCCGAGGCGAAAGTATCGTAATCGTAGCCGGTCCACGGCTGATCCGAACGGCCAAAGCCGCGGCGATCGAAAGCGATGACGCGATAGCCGTTTTCAGCCAGAAAGTTCAGCTGGTTGTCCCACATATCCGCGTCCAGCGGCCAGCCGTGACTGAACAGCACCGGCTTACCCTTGCCCCAGTCTTTAAAGTAAATTTGCGTACCGTCAGCAGTTTTAATCGTGCTCATTGTCTTTTCCTTGCGATGTTGAATGAAAAAGCAGCGGTTATTCAGGCGCAATCAGATACCGTACAACGGGCGTCTGTTCGGCCTGGTGAAATGCGTAAACACGGCTCTGAATTTTGCGATCGTTCATGGTGTAGCGCTCAAGCTGCCGCAGTTGCTCCATCCAGGATCCGACCACAAAGGTTTCAACGAAAATGCCGGGCTGGAAGATATCTTCATAAAGCGCCCAGTTTATGGCGCCGCCGCGACGGCGAACGCGCCTCATGTCCTGCATACAGACCGTAAACGCGTGCGCGTCTTCTGCGCGGATCTGATATTCGTAGCTCACCCTGACCGGCCCGCGATCGTGATGAATGTTCAGCGTCGGAACCGGCTCGCTGAGCTCGCTGACGTCCAGATTCAGATCCGGATCCTTATCCAGTCGCCAGCGCAGCACGGTAAGGCTGGCCAGCACCATCCCCAGCATTGCGGTGCACAGCGAAAGCGGAATGCCGTAGCGCGAAGCCAGCTGCCCCCAGACCGCGCTGCCCACGGTCATCGAGCCAAAGAACACGGTCAGATAAACAGCCAGCGCACGCGCTTTAACCCATCTTGCCGCACTGCGCTGCGCCCCCAGATTCAGGGTGGAGAGCACGGTGATCCAGGCAAAGCCGGTAAAGAACTCAAAGGCGTTGAGCAGCCAGAAATGGCGGATAAACGCCAGCGCCAGCAGGGTCATGGCAAACAGCAGGCTGGCCAGCACCATCAGCCGATCGGCGCTGAAATGCTTGCGCAGGCGAGGCAGCAGCACCGCCCCGCAGATGGCGCCTACGCCGATAAAGGCCAGCATAATGCCGTAGCCGCCGGGTCCCAGACCGAGTTCGCGACGGGCAACCAGCGGCAGCAAAGCCCAACCGGCGCTGCCAAACACAAAAAACGCCACGGTGCGGACCAGCACGTTACGCAGCACCGGCGCAGCATGCACGTAGCGCAGGCCCGCGCGCACCGCCGAAAAGAAATGCTCCGGCGGCAGGCGCTGCACGTTGGGGGATTCTTTCCAGCGGTAAAGCACCCAGGCGACGCCCAGCACGGAGAGGGCGTTGAGCAGGAACACCATCCACGGCCCCGCAAAAGACAGGATCAGCCCGCCGAGCGCCGGGCCGATGGCGCGGCTGATGTTAATACCCAGCGAGTTCAGCGCGATAGCCGGCCCCAGCTCCGCCTTTTTCACCAGATCCGGCACGATGGCCTGAAAAGGCGGCGAACTCATGGCGGCGCCCATGCTCATCAGGAAGGCGGCGATCAGCAGCACCAGTGGGGTGACGTGCCCTGTAAACGAAAGCACTGTCAGACCCGCTGCCGCGATGAATACCCAGAGCTGAGAAAACAGCAGGTATTTACGGCGATCGATAATGTCGGCCAGCACGCCGGAAGGCAGCGCGAACAGGAACATAGGCAGGCTGCTTGCCGCCTGAACCAGCGCCACGCTCAGCGGATCGGCGCTGAGCGTCAGCATAGTCCAGTTGACGCCCACATCGTTCATCCATGAGCCAATATTGGAGACAACCGTGGCGAGCCACAGCATGCGAAACACCGGCTGACGCAGCGGCTGCCAGGGGGACGCGATCGCCGGAGCGGGAGCGATCTCCTCGCTCCCGGTCACATCGTTAATATCGTTAACCTGCGCCATAACGTACCTCTCTTCGCGTACCGCCACCGAGCCGCCACCGTCCCGGGCCGGTTATGGCCAGCGTGGTGAAGATAATCAACAGCAGCCAGCCAAACTGACCTTCCACCATGCTCCAGTCAGGATGAACAAACACCATGGCGACCAGCAGCACGCCGATAACGGACAGGCAGGCTGGGAGTGTGAATACGCCGGCCAGGATAAATAGCGGGCAAATCACTTCGGCAAAAATAGCCGGCAGCAGGCTCATATAAGGACCGAGGCCAAAGGGATCCTCGATACGCGTCAGTTCTTCGCTGAAATGGAATACCTTTGGCAGGCCGTGTACATACAGCAACAGCAGGCAGCCGGTAAGGCGCAGGAAGAACAGCCCCGCATCGATGCGGGGCGGCTGAGAAAATAAAGGTTTCATCATTATCAGAACGCAAAGCAGCTGCAGCCGAGCGCCCCCCAGAAGGCGTTTTCCTCGGATACCGGCAGGTTAGCGCCACGGGCGATACCGTGCGAGTGGCTGTGCACGCCGCACGGGCCGCTGCACTGATGAGGCATCTGCTGCATTCCCACACGCGCTGTCGTGGCTGGCGGCGCGCTGCGATAGTGGCCCGGCACCTTTACCACCGGCGACCATTCGGGCAATACCGGTATCGACGGCGGCGCTTCGCTGCTGAAAGCGCCGGCAGCGTAAACGATTTTGCCATCGACTACGGTCAGTACCGACTCAATGCCCTTGATCTCTTCATCCGGCACGCTGAAGTAATCCTTGCTCAGTACCACCAGGTCGGCCAGCTGGCCGGCTTTGATCTGGCCTTTTTTATTCTGTTCGTTAGAAAACCAGGCGCTGCCCTGTGTCCACAACATTAACGCGGTGTCGCGATCCAGCCGGGCATTGACGTCATACATCTGCATCCCGCCCACGGTGCGGCCAGAGACCAGCCAGTAGAGCGCGGTCCAGGGGTTATAGCTGGCGACGCGCGTGGCGTCGGTGCCAAGACCGACCGGCACGCCGGTTTCCAGCATGCGCGCCACCGGCGGCGTATGCCGGGTAGCCTCGATGCCGTAACGTTCGGCAAAGTATTCTCCCTGGAACGCCATGCGATGCTGTACCGCGATACCGCCGCCCAGCTCCTTAATACGGTCAATATTGCGTTGGGTGACGGTTTCGGCATGGTCGAAGAACCAGTGCAGGCCATTAAACGGAATGTCGCGGTTGACCTTCTCGAAGACGTCCAGCATGCGGCCGATCGACTCGTCATAGGTGGCATGCAGGCGGAACGGCCAGCGGTGCTCCACCAGATGACGAACCACGCGCTCCAGCTCATCCTCCATGCCCGGCGCCAGATCCGGACGCGGCTCCAGGAAGTCTTCGAAGTCGGCCGCAGAGAAAACCAGCATTTCACCCGCGCCGTTGTGGCGGAAATAGTCGCTGCCCTGGCCCGGCGTAAGCATGTCCGTCCACTTTTCAAAATCCTCCAGCTCGTGTCCCGGACGCTGAGTGAAAAGGTTATAAGCGATGCGAATGGTCATCTGCTGCTTCTCATGCAGCTCGGCGATCACTGCATAATCTTCCGGATAGTTCTGGAAACCGCCGCCCGCATCGATAGCGCTGGTGAGGCCAAGCCGGTTCAGCTCACGCATAAACTGGCGGGTTGAGTTTACCTGCTGCTCTAAAGGCAGCTTTGGCCCTTTTGCCAGCGTGGCGTAAAGGATCATGGCGTTAGGGCGGGCGATCAGCATCCCTGTCGGGTTACCGTTGCTGTCGCGTTGGATCTCACCGCCCGGCGGGTTCGGCGTCTCTTTGGTATAGCCCACGACTTTTAGCGCGGCGCGGTTGAGCAGCGCGCGGTCATACAGGTGCAGAACGAATACCGGCGTATCGGGCGCCGCTTCGTTAATTTCATCCAGCGTTGGCATGCGGCGCTCGGCAAACTGGAACTCGGTCCAGCCGCCTATTACGCGTACCCACTGAGGCGACGGCGTGCGCAGCGCCTGCTCTTTAAGCATACGAAGCGCGTCAAAAACGGAAGGCACGCCTTCCCAACGCAGCTCAAGGTTGTAGTTCAGGCCGCCGCGGATCAGGTGCAGATGCGAGTCGTTCAGGCCCGGCACGGCAACGTGGCCCTTCAGGTCGATGACTTTGGTGCCTTCGCAGTGATGCTGCATGACTTCCGCCAGGCTGCCTGCTTCCAGAAACTTACCGTCGCGGATGGCCACGGCATCGGCAACAGGATTTTCGCGATCGACGGTGTGAAATCGGCCGTTAGTGAGAATGACGTCGGCTTTACCAAGGGTAACCATAAAAGCTCCTGAATGAGAGTGCCGAAGCGGCGGTAACCACTGCGGACAGAGAATTTTCCTGCCGTAAAGCAGGCTGGTGGGATGGCTGGATTATGTTCAGGAGGCCAGGAGAGCGTCTAGTTATACAAAGGGATAAGTATACGTTCGTATAGTTATACCTATAGATAATAGTTTGAAAATAAAAAGGTTCTTACACTGCGAGCAGACAGTTACCCGGCGTAACGACGGCATTTGATAACGTTTTCAGGGCCGTTGATTAACCGCCGTATTTCCTTCGGAACACTCACCTCAATGGGCCAAAACATGACTAACCGTAAACTTGAAGTACTGACGCCGCAGAACTGCCAGATTATCTTTATCGACCAGCAGCCCCAGATGGCCTTTGGCGTCCAGTCGATCGATCGTCAGGTGCTGAAAAACAACGTCGTTGCGCTGGCTAAAGCGGCCAAAGTTTTCAACATTCCGACCGTACTGACCACCGTTGAGACCGAAAGCTTCTCCGGCCATACCTTCCCGGAACTGCTGGACGCGCTGCCGGGCCAGGACATTCTTGAGCGCACCTCAATGAACTCATGGGATGACCAGAAAGTTCGTGATGCGCTGGCGGCCAACGGCAAGCAGAAGATTGTGGTTTCCGGCCTGTGGACCGAAGTCTGTAACAACACTTTTGCGCTGTGCGCCATGCTGGAAGGCGATTACGAAATTTATATGGTGGCTGATGCCTCCGGCGGCACCACTAAAGAAGCGCACGACTATGCGATGCAGCGCATGATCCAGGCTGGCGTGATCCCGGTGACCTGGCAGCAGGTGATGCTGGAGTGGCAGCGTGACTGGGCGCACAAAGACACTTACAACGCCGTTATGGACATTGCCAAAGAGCATTCAGGCGCTTACGGCATCGGCGTCGACTACGCCTACACCATGGTGCACAAAGCGCCTTCTCGTCAGAAGAGCGAGCACCGTACCCTGGCGCCAGTACACGCACCGGTACGTTAATCGATCCGGCTGGCCCCTTACCGGGCTGGCCGGCTATCCTGGAAAGGAGGATCTGTGAGTCCTTTAATCATTTCTCTGGGCGCGGGCGCGCTGATCGGGCTGGTTTATTCGCTGCTCAAAGTCCGCTCTCCTGCTCCGCCTGCCGTGGCGCTTGTCGGGTTGTTGGGCATGGTCATCGGCAGCACGCTGGGCGGAAAGCTGCTGAACAATGTACCAATAGCCCGGGCACCCTCTGGCTTACACATCCAGGCCGTCACCGAGAAAAGCCCGGTATCGCCATCCCTTATCGCAAAACAGGCAGGCTGATATGTTAAAGACCTATTCTGTTTCGCTGGCGGTCGGCGTTCTGGCAGGCGTTATTTACGCCGTTCTGGACGTGAGCTCTCCGGCGCCGCCGTTCGTTGCGCTGGCAGGCCTGGCAGGCATGCAGATCGGCGAACATATTATCCCGTTGATAAAACGTCTGCTTAGCCGTCAGCCCGTTAACCTGCGCTGGTTTCGCCATGAGTATCACCATAAAATTGGCGACAACCCACCGTCTTCGGGCGACTAAACCTTCCAGGGAAGCGCCTCACCAAGGCCTTAGCTTTATAAAGGAACATAGCATGCAGCTGCCGCAGCGCATCGTCGTCGTCGATGATGAACGTTCTGTCCGCAATGGCCTGACCAACCTGCTTCAGTCTGAAGGTTATCTTACCGATGCCTTCGAGTCGGCAGAATCTCTTCTTGGCGATGAAGCAGCGATGGCGACTGCCGCGCTTTTTATTATCGATGTGCAACTGCAGGGCATGGATGGTTTTGAGCTTTTTATCAATCTTACCCGGCGGCTGGAAAAGCCGCCGGGTATTATCATTTCCGGCAGCGGCGATGAAAACATGCTGCGGTATGCGGTTCATCTGGGCGCCATCGCGTTTTTGCCAAAGCCCATCGAAATTGATACGTTGTTTGAACACATCCGTCAGGAGTTCTCCTCAAAGGCTGCCCCTCAATGAGTATGGATCCGCAGGAGTTGAATGCCGCAGAAAGCGATGAAATGATGCTGTCAGAGGATATTGCTTTTAGCCAGCTGGCGCAGGAGGGCAATATCGACTGGCTTTTGTGCCGACACGCCACCACCGGCGAAACCTTTGTGCTGGCCACGGCAGCCAGTGAAGAGGCGGTTTTCCACGTCACACAGCTGCTTAAAAACGAGTATGCCCTTCGCGCCAGCCTGGCGGAAAGCTGGGCTTTGAAGCCCCAGCGGCATACCCTTTTTAAGGGCCGCTATGCGTTGATCTACAGGACGTTTAATTATCGTACCCTGGCGGATATGCTGTGTATGCCGCCCGGCGGCATTCCCGACTTTCTTGGCCGCGCCGCAATGCTCTGCCATACGCTGGGCAGCATGCATCAGCAGGGGCTGGTGCACGGCGACATCAAGCCGGCAAACTTTTTTTATAACGATAACGGAACCGTTTATCTTGGCGGGTTTGGGCTGTCATTCATCGACAACGATCTACTTCAGCATCCTCGTCTGCCGGTGGCAGGTGGAACGCTGGCGTACATGTCCCCGGAACACACTTCCCGCTCTGCCCATCCCGTCAGTCGGGTAAGCGACCTGTACAGTCTGGGGATCGTGCTTTATGAGTTGCTGACCGGCAGGCTGCCCTACGGCAGCGCTGAAGGCAGGCACGCCGAATGGGTGCATCACCATATTGCCTCGGAAGCGTTACCGCCCCACCTTATTCGTCCTGACGTCCCGCTTATTCTGTCATCAATTATTCTCAGGCTGCTGGCCAAATCGCCGGAATACCGTTATCAGACGGCTGAGGGCGTCCTCGCCGATCTCGGCCGGTGTGCGGCCACGCTGATGCCGGGCGGCATGATTGCATCTTTTACGCTCGGGCTACAGGATTCACAGCCGGCGGACTATTCACCCGATAGCCTGTGTACAGATCATCCGCAGGCAACCGATATTCTGGCGGCTTTTGATGAGGTCAGCAGCAGCGGCAAGCACAGTCTGGTGGCGATAAGCGGGGTGCCCGGCGCAGGGAAATCGTCGCTAATCGGATCTGCGCTGAAATTACTACGCCATAAGAAAGCGCTGCTTACCGTCGTGAAGGCAGACCAGCATTCGCCTGTCCTGCCTTATGCCGTTTTTACTGCCGCATTCAGGACGCTGACTCTCCATGTGCTGGGCCTTCCCACCCAGGAAATGACGCGCTGGAAAACCCACATTACGCGCCTGCTGGGAGAATATGCCGGCCTGGCTGTTAACCTGGTTCCCGAGCTGGGCATCCTTCTCAACCAGAAAGCCGCCGTTCAGATGCACTCGCATCCCCTTGATGCAAAAGATCGCTTCAATCTTGTAGCCTGCAGCCTGGTCAAGGCGTTTACGGCTTCCGGGCGGCCGCTGGTCATGCTTATCGACGATGTGCACTGGGCCGATCGGGCTACGCTGCTCCTGTTACAGAATCTGCTGAGCTTAAGCGAAGATATTCCCCTGCTGCTGGTGATTACCTATCGTGACAGCGTCTCGCTGCCCTGTCCTACCATCGCCGGCAACCTGAATCGTATACGGGCCTGTGCGGTCCGCATTACCGATATCACGCCGGAACCGCTTTCCGAAAAAAACATCGCCGACTGGCTTGCGGGACTTTTTCATACCCGCAGCTCGGCAACAAGCGAACTGGCCCGGGTGATCCACGAAAAAACGGCCGGTAATCCGCTCGCTACCCGAGAATTTTTTCGTCAGGCCGTTCGGGACGGGCTGATTACCCATCATGCGCCATTAAAATGGAGCTGCGATCCGCAGGCCCTCAGAAACTGCCACTATACGGCGAACGTTGCAGCCAGCGTATTGCGGCATCTGACCTCGTTGCCGCTGCCGACCCGGCATCTTCTGGGCAGGCTGGCGTCGCTGGGCAGCGCTGGCGGGCTGGACGTGTTGAGCAGGATTATCACTGTTCCCGTTTCGGAAATAGAACGAACGCTTCTGCCGGCCGTCACGGCCCGGCTGATAACGCTGAATGAGGCGGGATATGCCTTTATGCATGACACCATGCACGAGGCGGCGCTTAATCTTCTGAACGATGAAGATAAAGACAGCTTCCATTGCGCTGCTGCGCTTTATTACATTCACGAATCCAGCCTTGATGTTACCAACGCTTTGCTTTTCCGGGCGGCGCATCATCTGCTTGCTGTCAAAACGCTTTCTCTTCTTACGCCAGATGCAGCGCGGTTCTGTCAGCTGCTACTTAAAGCCGGCAGGCGCGCCAAAACCATGGGCGACTATATTTCAGCGCTGCGTTACCTGCAAACCGCTCGTTTGCTTAACCAGGGCGCGGGTAAGGCAGAAAGCGGCGAATTTTTGCTTGAAGAAGCGGAGTGTGAGTTCCTGAACGGCAATCTGCCCGCCGCGCTGAAATTAAGCGCGGCGATCCACGCTTCGCCTGGTGAAGTCGCGGACAAAGCGGAGGCCGCCTGCCTGATTGCCGAAATTCATATGCGCCAGTCGGACAGCAAGCTTGCGCTGGAAACGGCGCTCGCCTGGCTTGCGGTGTTTGGCATCCAGCTGAACCGCAACCCGGCTCAGGAAGAGTGTGATGAAGCAAGGATCGTCCTGAAGGAGGACGTAGGGAAAAATCCCTATACCCGTTTCCGTTCTCTGCCGCTGGTTACCTGCAAAAACACGGAAGCCGTGATGGATCTGCTGGCCAGCGCCAGCACCTTTGCCGCCTTCATTAATCCGCGGCTGCATTTTATAATCCTGTGCAGGCTGCTGCATTTGTCGATGGCGCACGGCCTGAGCGGAGCTTCGACGCTGGCCCTCTCCTGGTACGGAGTGGTGTGTGGCGATCGCTATGATGAATACAGTCGTGGCTTTGCCAGCACGCTTCTGGCGCGGGAGCTGGTCTATAAGCATGACTTCGTCAGTTTTAAAGCCCGTACGCTGCTGCCGCTGGATCAGGTCAGCGTCTGGACGATGCCGCTGACCTATGCCATTGAACGGGCAAAAGCCGCTTTCGACGTTGGGGTGGAAACGGGCGATCGCACATCTGCCTGCCTGGCGTTGCGCCATCTCATCATGAACTATCTTGCCCGCGGCGACCATCTTGACGGGGTGCATACGTCAATTACGCGCGGACTGCTGTTTGTCAGAAAGGCGCAGTATAAAGACGTTGAAGTGATCCTCGGGATGCAGCTGGACTACGTTCTTTTTCTGCGTAAGCCCAGGGACGGCCTCTTCACCGGTAATCATTTCGTCACGCCGGTGCTGGCGGTGGTTAAACCTGAAAATGCCGTTGAACCCATGTATCTGATGCAGTTCTGGTTGCGTCTTTATAAAGCGATGGCGCATTTTTTTGCGAACGAATACGCCGACGCACAACGGTGGTTTAAAGAGGCCGCGCCGTTTACCGCGCTGATCCCGGGGCATGTGCATATGCTCGATTTTCATCTTTACAGCGCGCTTTCGGTCACGATACCGCTCAGCTCCGGCTCTATGACCGACGCGTTACGGCTACAGTTAGGGAAGCACCTCGACAGGATCGTGACATGGTCAAATGAAAACGCGAAAACGTTTTCAGACAAGGAGGCGCTGCTGCGCGCGGAGCTGCTTCGCCTTGAAGGTGAAACGGCGCGGGCATCGGAGCAGTTTGAACGAGCTATCACGCTGTCCCATGAGGAGCAATTTCATCATATCAACGGCCTTGCCTGCGAACTGGCCGCGCGTATGGCGTATGCCCGGGAGATGGCGTTTGCCGGTGATGCCTATATTAAAGGCGCCATGGCGGCCTGGGAGCATTGGGGAGCAGGCGCCAAAGTTCGCCAGCTGGAAGCGCAGTATCCGGCCCTCGCCAGCCACACGTCCCGGACTGCGCTGAGCACCGTATCTTTTGAGCAGAGTGCGGTCACAAGCGATTTGCAGAGCATGGTGACCGTAATGCGGGCCCTCACAGAAGAAATCAATCTGGATCGGCTTATCCATATCCTGATGATGATGCTGGTGGAGCGTGCCGGGGCGCAGCATTGCATGCTGATCCGCCTGATTGACGGCAATGTGCCCGAGATTCAGGCAAGAGCCTCCACGACCACGGAAGGGGTTAAGGTTAAAATCGTGCGGGAGCTGCCCGTAGCAACCGACCTTCCGCTTTCGGTGCTTTCTGCCGTGATCCGTACCGGCCAGGAAATCCGTACCGGTAAGCCAGAAGTGTTCAGCCCGTTCAGCCAGGATAACTATCTGGTGGCGTCCGGCGCGGCGGTCATGTGCGTACCGATGTTCAGACAGGCGCAGATGGTAGGCGTGCTTTATCTGGAAAATCGGTTAATGCCCGACGTGTTCACCGCCGATCACTCAAGGATCGTTGCCATGCTCGGGGCACAGGCTGCGGTATCGCTGGAAACGGCCCGTCTGTACGCTGAACTGGTCGATGAAAACATTCAGCGCCGCAAAATTGAAAAGCAGCTTCGCGCCAGCCAGACCTCGCTGATGCTCGGGGAAAAAATCAGCCATACCGGCACCTGGCACTGGCATCTGGAGCCCGATATCCAGTACATCTCTGATGAATATAAACGCATCATGGGGCTGCCTGCGGAGCAGGTCGCGACCTCCATGGCCGAGTTCCAGCGGCGCGTACATCCGGATGATATTGCCTGCCTCAGAGAGCTGATCGAAACCAGCGTGCGTGAGGGCGTTACCATGCAGGCAGAGTTTCGGATTGTCCGCGATGATGGGGAGTGCCGTTACATTAAAGGGATCGGCGAGCCGAATGAAAACTGGCCGGAAGTAGCGGAGTATTTCGGCACGCTTACGGATATTACCGCACAGCGCCAGTCAGAGGATGCGGTCAGGATCGCTCAGGCGGAACTGGCGCGCGTCGCACGCGCAACCGCCGTTGGGCAACTAACCTCTTCTATCGCACATGAAATCAACCAGCCGCTGATGTCTATCGTGGCCAACGCCGGTGCCAGCCAGCGGTGGCTTAAACGCGACCCCGCTAATCTGGAAAACGCCAGCAAAAGCCTTGATGAAATCATCCGTGAAGGCCGCAGGGCCGGTGATATTATTCACGGTCTTCAGGCGCTCACACGTAATCAGGTTGCAAAGTTTGCGCCAGCAAAAATGCATCGCCTTACGCGAGACATTATTGTTCTCTCCCGGCTCGAGCTTGAACGCCGTTTCGTCTCCCTGGAGCTGGATCTGACTGCCAGAAATGACGAGGTTTTTTGCGAGAGCGTACAAATTCAGCAGGTATTGCTTAACCTGGTTATCAACGCTATTGAAGCGATGGCCAATAATGCCGGCGCGCGTACTTTACGGATCGCCTCTTCCCATCCCGCCAGCGATCTTATCCGTATTGAGGTTGCCGATAACGGAATCGGCCTGTCTGAAGAAGTAACAGGAAAGATTTTCGATTCTTTTTACACCACGAAAGCGGAAGGAATGGGAATGGGGCTGACTATCAGCAAAGAGATAATTAAACGCCACGGAGGAGAACTACGGGCGGAAAACCGCCTGGATGGCGGGTGTCTGTTCTGGTTTACCCTGCCGGTTGAGGGGGTTGTGTAAGCCTCAATATTCTCCCGCCCCGTGCGGGAGCGTCTTAAGAGGGCCGGGATGACTACATCTCCTGCAGCAGCCCCAGCTTTTCCGCCGTTCTGACAAGTTCTGAGACCGACCGGACTTTCATTTTCTCCATTACCCTGCGCTTATGCACTTTTGCCGTTATTTCACTGATGCCCATTTCCGCGGCAATCTGTTTATTCAGCAGCCCCAGAAGAACAAACTGCATCAGCTCTTTTTCACGGGGAGTAAGCGAAGCGTATCGACCGGTAATTTCCAGCTTTTCCTGGGAGATAACCGCGCTTTTTTCAGACAGCGCAAGCGCGTCAGCAACCACCCGCAGTAAATCGTCCGGCATAACGGGCTTGGTCAGGAATTCAAACGCGCCGGCCTTCATTGCCCTGACCGTGAGCGGAATAGTGCCGTAGCCGGTCAGGAAAATGGTGGGGATAACGTGGCCGCGAGCGTTAAGGTGCACGGAAACATCAAAACCGTCAAATCCGGGCATATTCAAATCCACTATCAGACAACAAGGCGTAGGATAATCTCTCTGCTCAAGGAAATCTGACGGGCGGGTAAAGGCCGAGATCAGATAGCCTTCCGACCTGAGAAGATTTTGCAGCGAGCTAATGACGGATTCATCGTCGTCGACAAGATAAATTGTTTTATCCATAAAGATCCATTTTGATTCTTACGAATTCTGTTTTTGCAGGCAATGCAACATAACATGAAATGATGAACCGTAGAATCAGCCTTACTTATAGTTCGTTTCGATTCAGGTTTTTCCTTATTGCCTGTCGTTACGCGGTGCATAAATGTAGCCGTAAAGTACATTGCTGTAGGGTTTACAGGCATTAGTGCTTAATTCACTGTCACAGGCGGAAACGCTATTCGCTATAAGATGCGGTACGGCTGGTCGTCGCAATGGTGATGGGCAATCCTGAAAAAAGCCTGCCAGAGTAGCGTAATGAGATAATCCCGGTATGGCCTTGTCGGGCCTGACTACTGGTGCAACTGTCTCCAGCAGCGGAACGGGAACCATCGCGGAAAGCGAACATGATGCCCATTTGCCATCTTTCCGGAATAGCAGAAATATTTAATGGCACAATACCAGAAAAAAACAGGCCAGCCGTAAGATACGCTGGCGTAATTTAACCCCGGTCTGACTGAACAGCAGGAACGGAAAATAACCATGAATTCTACAAATCGCTGATGGTATTTCCGTCCTGCTGGTACGTTCGAGGCCTGTTTAAAATCCTGTATCGTCACAAGTAGTTTTATTTTTAATGCCTTTTTCGCACCTGGTTTTGATATTAAAGGCGTAAAGAATTACCTCTGCCACCTCTTTTTGTTCATTGCGTAAATTTTAACCGGAAGATAAAGCCCCGGATCCCGGGTAATAATTAAAAGGGCTCATGCGTTTTGCTGTCTTCTGCAATGCTGAAATCATGCTTCCAGAACTCATGGCTGCCGGCCAGGGCCTGAACCGTTTCATCTCTTTTAGCCGATGGCTCAGAAGCCCCGACGAGAAAATCCGTGAAGGGTTTTATATCGTCATTAAACGTCTTAATTGTGATCCCGCCAGTCCTGCAAAGAAGTTTATTCTCTGCCTGGCTTTCGGGATAAGTAGCGGCTTTCTGATTAAGGGGATCAGAGGCGTTATGCCAGGGTATCAGAGCCTGCATCTGCGCAAGAATTACCAGTCCCTCCGGTTTGAAATGCCAGAACAATAAAATTTTTCGCCAGCTCACCCAGGCTGGCAGGATCCTTATAGTCTGCATATTCCACGTAATCCTTAATCCGTTGAGTAGCAATCGGTGGGTAATATCTTCTGTCAGGCGCCCGTATTGCAAACACTGAGCACGTCTGCGGCCACTGAATGAGCGCATCATGGCTAACGGGCGGCAGGCGGGAGATTTTTAACGAATAACGCTGCCGGACGAGGCTGCACATGCAATATATCCGGTCATGCGGCCTTATATCTGTCCGGTTCAGCCGGAAAAGACGCCGGCTGCTGCTGCGCTCCCGCCATCACTGATACTGAGAAGCCTGCCCCCTGATTTTGTGACTATTGACATTAATAGTCACTAGTCTGAGAATGCTGTCACCGTCCTGTTAAATCAAAAAGGGAACCCATGCACAGGCTTAAACCTGCCACCTTTGCCGTATGCCTGTTGCCGCTTGCCCTTGTGGCCTGCGGCGAGCCTTCCGACGCCAGCGATCCACGTACTCAGCCCCCTTTGGTCAGAGCCGCAACCGTAGTGAGTGCTGTCGATACCTCCCGCGCATTTACCGGCGTTGTTGTCGCACGCGTTCAAAGCGACCTTGGTTTCAGAGTTCAGGGAAAGATCCTTGAACGCCTGGTTGATACCGGCCAGGCCGTTAAGCGTGGCCAGCCCTTGATGCGTCTGGATCCCGTTGACCTGCGTCTGCAGGCACAGGCTCAGCTTCAGACCGTCGCGGCTGCACAGGCTCGTGCCAGACAGGCGGCTGATGATGAGGCGCGTTATCGTGGCCTGGTCGCTACAGGCGCCGTATCGGCATCGGCCTACGACCAGATAAAAGCCGCAGCGGATACGGCAAAAGCTGAGCTCAGTGCGGCTCAGGCACAGGCCAGAGTGGCACAAAACGCAACGGGTTATGCCGTGCTGCTGGCCGACGCCGATGGCGTGGTCATGGATACGCTGGCCGAGCCGGGCCAGGTCGTCAGTGCAGGGCAGCCTGTGGTCAGGCTGGCCAGAGCAGGCCAGCGCGAAGCGGTTGTGCAGCTGCCCGAGACGTTACGCCCGGCTCCCGGAAGCGAGGCTAATGCAACGTTATACGCTGGAGGAAAACAGTCGTCTCCTGCGAAGCTGCGCCAGCTCTCCGATGCGGCCGATCCCGTGACGCGCACCTTTGAGGCTAGATATGTGCTGGAAGGGATGCTGGCAGGCGCACCGCTGGGTTCTACCGTTACGCTCCATATTGCAGAAGATAAAGCAGCCCGGCAGGTGATGCAGGTACCTTTAGCGGCAATCTATGATCTAGGAAAAGGGCCGGGTGTCTGGAGTATTTCAGGTAAGCCCGCCAAAGTGTCATGGCGGTCCGTTCAGGTGCTGGGTTTGGCTGACGATGCTGCAAAGATAACGGGTAGCCTCAGGCCAGGCGAGCAGGTGGTTGCTTTGGGTGCGCATTTGCTGCATGACGGTGAGGCCGTCCGCATGGAACAAAGCGACACCCGCGTCGCCGGGAGCCAGCTATGAGCGAGGGGAGATTCAATCTTTCAGCGCTTGCGGTTCGTGAGCGCTCAATCACCCTGTTCCTGATCATCCTGATTACGGTCGCGGGCGTTCTTTCATTTTTCGAACTGGGACGGGCTGAAGATCCCCCTTTTACCGTCAAGCAGATGACGATTATCTCTGCCTGGCCGGGCGCTACCGCACAGGAAATGCAGGATCAGGTGGCCGAACCGCTTGAAAAACGCATGCAGGAGCTCAGGTGGTATGATCGGAGTGAAACCTACACGCGTCCCGGACTGGCTTTTACCCTGCTGTCGCTGCAGGACAGTACGCCGCCTTCACAAGTGCAGGAAGAATTCTATCAGGCGCGTAAAAAGCTGGGTGATGAGACCAAAAACCTGCCGGCTGGTGTTATCGGGCCGATGGTTAATGATGAATTTTCCGATGTGACCTTTGCGCTCTTTGCGCTGAAAGCAAAAGGGGAACCACAGCGACTGCTGGTCCGCGATGCGGAATCGTTGCGCCAGCGCCTTCTGCATGTCCCAGGGGTCAAGAAAGTCAATATTATCGGGGAGCAGGCGGAACGTATCTTTGTCTCGTTCTCCCACGACCGGCTGGCCACGCTGGGTATTTCTCCTCAGGATATTTTCTCCGCCCTCAACAGCCAGAACGTACTGACACCCGCCGGTTCAATTGATACCCAGGGACCGCAGGTCTTTATCCGCCTTGATGGCGCTTTCGATAAACTGGAAAAAATTCGGGAAACACCCATCGTTGCGCAGGGCAGAACCCTGAAACTTTCTGACGTCGCAACCGTTGAGCGTGGCTATGAAGATCCGGCGACTTTCCTGATCCGTAATCAGGGTGAACCGGCATTGCTGCTGGGCATCATCATGCGGGACGGCTGGAACGGCCTGGATTTGGGGAGCGCGCTGGATGCTGAAACGGCCAAAATCAATGAGGGTATGCCGCTCGGCATGACCTTGACCAAGGTCACCGATCAGTCAGTCAACATCAGCTCCGCTGTTGATGAGTTCATGATCAAATTTTATGTCGCGCTGCTGGTGGTCATGGTGGTGTGCTTCGTCAGTATGGGATGGCGCGTGGGCATTGTGGTCGCGGCCGCCGTGCCGTTAACGCTGGCTATTGTCTTCATGGTGATGGAGGCTTCCGGCAAAAACTTTGACCGTATCACCCTGGGGTCGCTGATCCTTGCGCTCGGGTTGCTGGTTGATGATGCCATCATCGCCATTGAAATGATGGTGGTGAAAATGGAAGAGGGCTACGACCGGATCAAAGCCTCGGCCTATGCCTGGAGCCACACAGCCGCCCCGATGCTCGCCGGCACGCTGGTTACCGCCGTTGGTTTTATGCCTAACGGTTTTGCACAGTCCACAGCAGGTGAATACACCAGCAATATGTTCTGGATTGTAGGTATCGCCCTTATTGCTTCCTGGGTTGTGGCGGTGGTGTTTACGCCTTATCTGGGCGTGAAGATGCTGCCGCAAATCAAAACGGTAGAGGGAGGGCATACGGCCCTCTACAACACCCGTCATTACAACCGCTTTCGACGGGTGCTGACCCGCGTTATCGCGCAAAAATGGCTGGTGGCCGGCACCGTTATTGCCCTCTTTGCCGTTGCTGTTCTCGGGATGGGGCTGGTGAAAAAACAGTTTTTCCCCACTTCCGATCGCCCGGAGGTGCTGATTGAGGTTCAGATGCCTTATGGCACCTCTGTTGAGGAGACCAGCGCCACCACGGCGAAAATTGAAGCCTGGCTGAGAAAGCAGAAAGAGACAAAAATCGTCACCTCCTACATCGGGCAGGGGCCGCCGCGGTTTTATCTGGCCATGGCGCCCGAGCTTCCCGATCCGTCGTTTGCGAAAATTGTCGTGCTGACGGACAGCCAGGATGCACGTGAGGCGCTTAAGTTCCGCCTGCGCGAAGCGGCAGCCGGCGGTCTGGCGCCTGAGGCGCGCGTACGCGTGACGCAACTGGTGTTCGGTCCGTATTCACCTTATCCGGTGGCCTACCGGGTTATGGGGCCGGATCCCGCCACCCTGCGTGAAATTGCAGATAAGGTAGAGAAGGTGATGCAGGCCAGCCCGATGATGAGAACCGTCAACACCGACTGGGGGCCACGGGTACCGACGCTGCATTTCACGCTTAATCAGGACCGCCTTCAGGCGGTAGGGCTGACAACAAACGCGGTTGCGCAGCAGCTTCAGTTTCTGCTTTCAGGGGTTCCGATCACCTCTGTGCGGGAGGATATCCGTTCGGTGCAGGTGATGGGACGGGCTGCAGGTGATATCCGGCTCGATCCGGCAAAAATAGCGGGCTTTACCTTAGTGGGGGCTTCCGGCCAGCGCATTCCGCTCTCTCAGGCAGGCGAGGTTGAGGTACGAATGGAAGATCCTGTTCTGCGCCGTCGCGATCGTACTCCGACCATTACCGTAAGGGGAGATATCGCCGACAACCTGCAGCCGCCGGATGTTTCTACGGCAATGATGAAAGCGTTGCGGCCGGTCATCGATAAGCTTCCGGCCGGATACCGCATTGAGCAGGCGGGATCGATTGAAGAATCCGGTAAAGCGACGAAAGCGATGGCGCCGCTGTTCCCGATTATGATCGCCATGACGCTGCTAATCATCATTTTGCAGGTGCGGTCGATGTCAGCGATGGTGATGGTCTTTCTTACCGCGCCGCTGGGACTGGTCGGCGTAGTGCCCACGCTGCTGCTCTTTAACCAGCCGTTTGGCATTAATGCACTGGTTGGACTGATTGCCCTGTCGGGCATCCTGATGCGTAACACCCTGATCCTGACAGGACAGATCCACCATAATGAGCAGGAAGGGCTGGCACCTTTTGATGCGGTGGTGGAGGCAACGGTACAGCGCGCCCGCCCGGTGTTACTGACGGCAATGGCTGCCATTCTGGCATTTATTCCGCTGACGCATTCCGTGTTCTGGGGAACGCTGGCCTATACGCTGATTGGCGGTACGTTGGGCGGCACCATCATCACGCTGGTGTTCCTGCCCGCTATGTACGCAATCTGGTTCAACATTCGTCCTGATAAACCGACCTCTGCTGACGAAGAAGCCTTGAAGCGACCATAGCGCTTAATCAGGCGTGATCTCTGAAGAAGGGATCACGCCCTTTACTATATCGAATTGAGTGAGGAGGTTTAACCTGTGGCGCCTGAAATTCAAAAGCGCATTGTCGTGACCGGCAGCGGCGTTGTCAGTCCTCCCGGATGCGGTACTTATAAGGTCTGGTATAGGCTTCTGAGGAGCGCTCGGGTATAACAAGCCTTTCGATACCAATCCATTGATGTCGCCTGAAAGCGTCAGGAGATTTTAAATGCCGTTTTGTCGGTGAGTAGTACCGTAGCCCGGCAAAGGCGGCTACGGTTTGACATATTTCACCAACCCTCCTCGCTGCAAAGTCAGAGCTGCCAGTACCGGTGAAGAACCCCTTGTGCGCCATCGGGGTGATCATGGCAAGGCCTCTATCTCCGCGTTAGTGCTGTGAGGCACTTACGGGCGTGTACACGAAATCTGAAGCAATACCCCAAGGGCCCGCCTGGAAAAGGGAAAATTAACCATACCAAGACTACCTTGTAACCTGTCTGCTCTTACCTGTACCTTGAATCGCAGCGCTACTGTGTTTCTGTATCCCAAACTGAACGTTGCGTACAGTATATAGTCACCGCGTAGCAAAATAAGAGAAGCCATTAACGGATAGTGTGATCACTACGTACATTCCTTACGGTTAAGGGTTCGCGCTCAATGAAATAAAATCACCCGTTAGGCTTATGAAACTTAAAGCAGGATATTTCCGTTTTCCAGGCGATCCTTTACTGGGCTATGCCAGGGTATTAACCAGTCACGGGATGTTAACTCTCCAGGTGGCTGAACCGAAAACTGCCGGTATGCAAAAGAATTAGATTTTTAATGACATAATGACCGGGGTCACTGACGAACGGGAAGGACTGAAGCGGTGCCTGGCCGGGCTGAACAAGCCGACATCATCATTTGTACTAAAAACACACAGCCTCGTGCGCATTAAAGCTGAGGTGATTCATATCGTTGACACCTGCTATAAAAAGAGGAGTGCCATCCGTTTTCTGGAAAATGGTCTCAGTACGGAAGGCACGATGGGCAAAATGATCATTCAGATCCTTGCAGCTGTGGCGGAGGCTGAGCGTAAGCGCTTTCTGAAACGAACCAATGACGGGCGGGGTGCTGCGATGGCCTCTGGTTTTCGGTTCGGCAGAAAGCCTCATCCGACGACAGCTTCGGCTCTGATTCCTCAGAGAGTTTCATTTAAGGTAGTTTCGGAGAAAACAGACATATCGAGACCGACATATTCCCGGCTTAAACGACGGTTTACAGCCAAAAATAAAAGGTTATCATCGGCTATGTAATAAAAAGGGAGAACATAAATGGATGCTGCATTACTTGATATGATGCGCTCAGGAAGGAATAAAAACTGGGCAGAAACTGAATCGCCACGGGTTTAACAGACACCTCAGAGTCATTTAAGATGGCTGAAAGAGAGGTGCCCATGAGCGGTAAG
>NZ_JBGCUC010000022.1:0-67857 GCF_043420595.1 Erwinia plantamica | reverse complement strand
GGTAGTTTTACCGTGGTCAACGTGGCCGATAGTACCAACGTTGACGTGCGGTTTGGAACGTTCAAATTTTTCTTTAGCCACGGCGATATTCCTTACTTTCTGTGCTCTCCCCTGTGGAAAGGAGAGCACGGGATCAATTGGTTAAACCCGATTATTTACCACGGGCTTCAATAACAGCCTGAGCGACGTTGTTTGGCGCGTCATCATACTTCAGGAATTCCATGGAGTAAGATGCACGGCCTTTGGTGATAGAACGCAGCTGTGTAGCATATCCGAACATTTCGGACAGCGGCACTTCAGCGTGGATCACAACGCCAGTCACGTTGGATTCCTGACCGCGCAGCGTACCACGACGACGGCTCAGGTCACCGATAACGTCACCAGTGTTCTCTTCTGGCGTTTCAACTTCAACCTTCATGATAGGCTCAAGCAGCACAGGCTGTGCTTTCTTAAAGCCATCTTTAAAGGCGATAGATGCCGCCAGTTTAAACGCCAGCTCAGAGGAGTCAACGTCATGGTAAGAACCGAAGTGCAGACGCACGCCCAGATCTACTACCGGGTAACCCGCCAGTGGGCCAGCTTTCAGCTGTTCCTGAATGCCTTTATCAACTGCAGGGATGTATTCGCCAGGAATTACACCACCTTTGATGTCGTTGACAAATTCGTAGCCTTTCGGGTTTGAACCCGGCTCCAGTGGGTACATGTCGATAACAACATGACCGTACTGACCGCGACCACCAGACTGCTTGGCGTGTTTACCTTCGACGTCAGTTACTTTAGAGCGAATCGCTTCGCGGTAAGCAACCTGAGGTTTACCGACGTTCGCTTCAACGTTGAATTCACGCTTCATGCGGTCAACGATGATGTCGAGGTGCAGCTCACCCATACCGGCGATGATAGTCTGGTTAGACTCTTCATCAGTCCATACGCGGAATGATGGGTCTTCTTTAGCCAGACGGCCCAGAGCCAGACCCATTTTTTCCTGGTCAGCTTTGGTTTTCGGTTCTACAGCGATAGAGATTACCGGCTCAGGGAATTCCATGCGCTCCAGAATGATAACGTTGTCCGGGTCACACAGGGTGTCACCGGTAGTCACGTCTTTCAGACCGATAGCCGCAGCGATATCGCCTGCGCGAACTTCTTTGATCTCTTCACGCTTGTTAGCGTGCATCTGTACGATACGGCCCAGACGCTCGCGCTGAGATTTAACCGGGTTGTACACGGTGTCGCCAGAGTTAACGATACCAGAGTAAACGCGGAAGAATGTCAGGTTACCAACAAACGGGTCGGTCGCGATTTTAAACGCCAGCGCAGCAAACGGCTCGTTGTCGTCTGAGTGACGAACTGCCGGCGTATCTTTACCGTCGTCCAGAATACCGTTGATCGCTGTAACGTCAGTTGGTGACGGCAGATATTCGATCACGGCATCCAGCATCGCCTGAACACCTTTGTTCTTAAATGCAGAACCACAGGTAACCAGGATGATTTCGTTGTTCAGTACGCGCTTACGCAGAGAAGTTTTGATCTCTTCTTCGGTCAGCTCTTCGCCGCCAAAGAATTTCTCCATCAGCTCATCAGAGCCTTCAGCTGCGGCTTCAATCAGTTTCTGGCGCCATTCTTCAGCCAGTTCCTGCATATCAGCTGGGATCTCTTCGTAATCGAAGGTCACGCCTGCGTCTGCGTCGTTCCAGTTGATCGCTTTCATCTTGATCAGGTCAACAACGCCGGTGAAGTTCTCTTCTGCGCCGATAGCCAGCTGCAGAGGAACCGGAGTTGCGCCCAGACGTGCTTCAATCTGGCCAACTACTTTCAGGAAGTTAGCACCCATGCGGTCCATTTTGTTAACGAACGCGATGCGTGGAACTTTATATTTGTTAGCCTGACGCCATACGGTCTCAGACTGTGGCTGAACACCACCAACTGCACAGTAAACCATTACTGCGCCGTCAAGAACACGCATGGAACGTTCTACTTCGATGGTGAAGTCAACGTGTCCTGGGGTGTCGATGATGTTAACGCGGTGCGGCTCGAACTGCTTAGCCATACCTGACCAGAAAGCGGTAGTCGCTGCGGAGGTAATGGTAATACCACGCTCCTGCTCCTGCGCCATCCAGTCCATTGTGGCTGCGCCATCATGAACTTCACCGATTTTATGGTTTACACCGGTGTAGAACAGAATACGTTCGGTAGTGGTCGTCTTACCGGCGTCGATGTGTGCACTGATACCAATGTTACGGTAGCGTGTAATGGGTGTTGTACGAGCCATTTGATTCCTCTGATTCTAGGACGTTCAAAGTTAAATCCCAGCGGGGTCAACTGAACGCCCGCTGGGTTAATAACAACTACTGAGCTGTTACCAGCGGTAGTGTGCGAACGCCTTGTTGGCTTCGGCCATACGGTGAACGTCTTCACGTTTCTTCACTGCGGTACCTTTGTTTTCCGCAGCATCAGAAAGTTCGTTCGCCAGGCGCAGAGCCATTGATTTATCACCGCGTTTACGAGCAGCTTCAACGATCCAACGCATTGCCAGAGCATTACGACGAACCGGACGGACTTCAACTGGTACCTGATAAGTAGAACCACCAACGCGACGGGATTTAACTTCCACGGTTGGGCGGACGTTGTCCAGGGCTACTTCGAATGCTTCCAGTTCGCCTTTACCAGCACGCTGAGCCAGGGTCTCAAGTGCAGTATAAACGATTGATTCGGCAGTAGATTTTTTACCATCTACCATCAGGATATTTACAAATTTGGCCAGCAGCTCTGATCCGAACTTAGGATCTGGCAGAATTTTACGCTGACCAATGACGCGACGACGTGGCATGGAAATACTCCGTTGTTAATTCAGGATTGTCCAAAACTCTACGAGTTTATTATGACATTTAAGATAAAACGTTTGGCCTTACTTAACGGAGAACCATTAAGCCTTTGGCTTCTTCACGCCGTACTTGGAGCGAGCCTGCTTACGGTCTTTAACACCTGAGCAGTCCAGCGCGCCACGAACGGTGTGGTAACGCACACCTGGCAAGTCTTTAACACGACCGCCACGGATCAGGATCACGGAGTGTTCCTGCAGGTTATGACCTTCACCGCCGATATAGGAGGTAACTTCAAACCCGTTGGTCAAACGCACACGGCAAACTTTACGCAGTGCGGAGTTTGGTTTTTTAGGGGTAGTGGTGTACACACGAGTACATACGCCACGTTTCTGCGGGCAAGCTTCCAGCGCAGGCACGTTGCTCTTTGCAACTTTGCGTGCGCGTGGTTTGCGAACCAGCTGGTTAACTGTTGCCATTAAATAGCTCCTGGAATTTGCTTTTGCTTCGTAAACACGTAATAAATCGCCTCGTCAGATAACGAGGACGCGGAATTTTAGGGCTGAGCAGAAAAGGTGTCAAGAAATAACCAGGATATCGTACTCACCAGGTCATTTGTTGAGTCTGTTTTACCGTCAGCGCGACGAACTCAGTATAGCTTACTGCGGCCGCGCTGGATGAAATTTGAGCAGAAAGCCCGCGAGCGATAACATCGTCCTGCAGCACGTAAAGAGAAATGGGGGCGGCACGCAGCGATTCAAGGGCCCGGCTACCTTCCAGCGCCGCCAGCACACCGTCCTGAAGCAGCAGCACCTCGTCCCCTTCCGCCAGCAGCCGCAGCATGGCGTTGAAATCGCACTTAAAAGGCGAGTTGATCAGCGTATGCAGCATACTTCCTCAGAAAGAAATTATTTGATCGTATTTTTCCAGCTCCGCACGCAATGCGTGAGGCGACAGCACCGCTACCGGCAGTGCCTTTAACGCGGCGGCGTCAATGCCTCGCTCGGCCAGCGAAGCTGAACAGGCATAAAAATTTTCCAGATCGTAGAGCGGCAGCACGCCAAAGGTGGCGACGTAGTTGCGCGCCAGCACTTTTTCCGGCTGCTGGTCGCCCAACAGCTGCATCACGCCGTCGCTGATAAAAAACAGCGCCACGTCCTCGCTAAGCGCGGAAACGGCCAGCACCGCATCCAGCCCCTCTCTTCCGGCGCTGGAGCCGTGCGGCGCCTGGCTGAATACAAAGGCGATTCGCTTCATCAAAACTGCACCATTCGTTCACTGCTTAATGCGGCTTCCGCCAGTGCGCCCAGGCCGGCAAGCTGAAAGCCTTCAGCCAGATTGGCGGCGGGCAGGCCCTGGTTTTTCGCTTCCTGCTCGTCCGTGATACCGCGGCGCAGCGCGGCGGCCACACAGATATTGAGCGCAACGTGATGGTCACGATGCAGCTGCTGCCAGGCCTGGGTCAGATTGAACTCGTCGCTGGCCGGCGAGGTCAGCGCGCTGGCGTTAAGTACGCCCTCGCGATAAAAAAAGACGCTTTCCAGCTCGTGGCCTTCCGCCAGCAGCGCCTGCGCGAATAGCCAGGCCGAGCTGGCCTGCTGGGTGCCATAGGCCGGGCCGGTGACTAACAGCGTGTAACGCATCAGCGCTCGCTTCCCTGGAAGTCGCCGTTTTTAAACTGGCGGATATAGAGATAAACGGTGTGCTTGGAAATATTCAGTCGATCCGCCACCTGATTGATCGCGTCTTTGATGTCGAAGATGCCTTTCTCATAGAGGTTCAGCACAATCTGGCGGTTCTTGGCATTGTTGGAGATATTACGGTCGTTGCTGACCTCTTCAATCGTAAACTCCAGCGTCTGCATCACCAGATCCTCTACCGAGGAGGCGAAGTTGACGGAAGAGTCCATCTCCGGCGTTTCCGGCGGGATAAAAGTCGCCATAATCTGCGAGAAAGGCACGTCCAGGTTCATATTGATACACAGCAAACCGATAACGCGCTGTTTGCCGTTACGGATAGCGATGGTCACGGATTTCATCAGTACGCCGCTTTTGGCGCGGGTGAAATAGGCTCTGGAAACATTACTTTCCGCATCGGTCATATCATGCAGCATTCGCAACGCCAGATCGGTTATCGGTGAACCGATTTTGCGGCCGGTATGTTCGCCATTAGCGATCCTGACCGCCGAGCATTTCAAATCTTCCAGCGAATGCAGGACGATTTCGCAGTGCGAGCCGATCAGCATCGCCAGCCCGTCGACCACGGCTTCGTAAGATTTAAGAATATCAAAATCGGTTTGTTCGAAGGGATGCTGCTCCAGTAATTCCAGATCGTTCACATCACCGGTAAAAATTGAACCAGACATTAAGACACCACCCTTAAAAGAGCCCGCGGTATGCGGCTCGCGCAGGTTAGTTTCGAAGAGCGTCAGTCTAGCAAATATCGGAAATGCCTGTCCTGACCTTTGTCATGTATTTCTTGTGGACATAGCGCGGGGGAGGAAAAAGCGGGGAAAATGCCGCCACGAGCGTGGCGGCACGGGCATTATTTGGTCTGGGCAGCGGCTGGCGCTTCGGTCGGTGCCTGCGCGCTAGCGTCCGCTTTAGCGGCCGGTTTGATGTCCAGCAGTTCTACATCGAACACCAGCGTAGAGTTAGCCGGGATACCCGGTACGCCGTTTTTACCGTAGGCAAGCTGCGGTGGGATCACCAGCTTGATCTTGCCGCCTTTTTTCACGTGCTTCAGGCCTTCGGTCCAGCCAGGGATCACGCCGTCAAGACGGAAAGAGAGCGGCTCGCCGCGCGTGTAGGAGTTGTCGAACTCGGAGCCGTCGATCAGCGTCCCTTTGTAGTTAACCACTACGGTATCGCTGTCTTTCGGCGCGTCGCCGGTGCCTTCTTTCTCTACCTGATACAGCAGGCCGGATTCGGTTTTCTTCACGCCTTTTTCTTTGGCGAATTTAGTCGCGAAAGCGTTGCCTTTCTCGGTGTTTTCTTTCGCATCTTTTTCCATCTTCGCCTGAGCGGCGGTTTTCACGCGGCCTTCAAACGCCTGCAGGGTCTGCTCGATCTCCTGATCGGAAAGCTTGCTCTTGCCGGCGAAAGCGTCCTGGACGCCGGAGATCAGCTGCTGCTTATCCAGCGTGATGCCCAGTTTCTCCTGCTCTTTCAGCGAGTTTTCCATGTAGCGGCCAAGCGATGCGCCCAGTGCATAGGCAGACTGCTGGTCTTCGTTTGTAAACGCGGCATTCTTCGGTGCCTGCTGTGCGGCTGGAGCTGATGGCGCCGCGGCGGTTTCGGCTGCTGAGGCCAGCGGTGCGTTCAGCGCAACGCCCAGGGTGGTGGCTAACAGTGTGACTTTAAATAGTGATTTCATCCATTTCTCCAAAACCGAAGCCTCTCACCTCGGAAATCGTTTTACAGACAGAGCCTGTACTCTAACAACCGTGCGCGAGCAAACTGCATACTCTCGCAATGAAAACTAACTACTTCCGACCGCTTGTCTGTCCGAAAGTTTCACTATGAAGATGCAGGCAACCAGGGCTTTTTTCAACGGTAAGGGCGAAATTAAACCGGCTATGCCTGTGCTGGCCCGGTTTTTGTCGTTAGAATCGGAACAATCCAGCCCTGGCGGCAGCAAGAGGAAAGAATATGCAACAATCCGTGTTTGAGCAGCGCTTAGAGCTGTTGGAAAGCCGTTTGGCCTTTCAGGAGCACACTATCGAAGAGCTGAACCAGACGGTGGTTCATCACGAGCTGGAAATGGCCCGCCTGCGCGAACAGATGCGCCTGCTGACCGACAAACTGAAGGCGGCAGCGCCGTCAATGGTCGCCTCGCAGTCGGAAGAGACGCCGCCGCCGCACTATTGATTTCGCGCCAAAAAAAAGGCCACCTTATCGGTGGCCTTTTTTCATTTAAGCTTAGTGGCTGCAGCCGCAGCCGCCGGTGCCACAACCGCCTTTGCCGTGGTCATGATCGTGGTCGTGATCGTGATGATGGTCGTGCTCGCCGTGAACATGGCCATGAGCCAGCTCTTCTTCGGTCGCTTCACGGATCGCCACCACTTCCACGTTGAAGTTCAGGTTCTGGCCAGCCAGCATATGGTTACCGTCAACCACCACGTGGTCATCTTCCACTTCGGTGATTTCAACCGGTACCGGGCCCTGATCGGTTTCCGCCAGGAAACGCATGCCAACCTGCAGTTCATCAACGCCCATAAAGACGTCTTTCGGCACGCGCTGCACCAGGTTGTCGTCGTACTGGCCGTAGGCTTCGTCAGCTGCGATGTGCACTTCAAACTTGTCGCCGGCTTCGTGATTTTCCAGCGCCTTTTCCAGACCAGAAATCAGGGAACCATGACCGTGCAGATAGTCCAGCGGTGCGGTCACCGGAGACTCATCAACCAACACACCGTCTTCCGTACGTACCTGATATGCCAGGCTGACTACCAGGTCTTTTGCTACTTTCATGATTACTCCTAACCGTTGAGAGCTTGAAACATCGGCGGATTTGCCGGCAAGCTCTGAGTTTGCGCTGATTGTAATGAATTTCAACGCCGCTGTAAGATACAGCTTAAAAAAAGCTGAGCCATAACGCTACTCAGGATGAAAAATTCCGATCACTTGCTCATTAGTGCGAACTTCGTCACGAACATGCTTGTCTGCTTCGCGCATCTGATGACCGCACTTAACGCATTCAACCACATCGACATTATTTTCAACCCACAGAGCAAGGGTATCTTTAGCCTGGCACTTTGGACAAGTCGCCCCGGCAATAAATCTTTTACGCATAGGTTTTCCGATTAAATAAAAGGCAACGCAAAGCGATGCCGACTCAGTAAGAGGCTTTCGCCCCGCCCTATTCCGATTCGTCCCAGCCGTCAAACTGGCGCTTTTCGTGCCGCATTTCGGCCTGGAAGATATCTTCCAGCTCGCGCCGGGCTTCTTTCACGCGGGAAATCTGCTGGCTGTCGCCGTGGTTCGGCATCAGCTCGCGCAGCATGCGCATATCCAGACGGCGGAAGTGCTGCTGCGCGCGAAAGGCCTGATGCGGATGCATCCCCAGCGACATCAGCGTTTTACGGCCAAGCTCCAGCGCGCTGGAGAAGGTTTCACGCGAGAACTGGGTGACGCCGGCCTGCAACAGTTCGTGAGCCTCCACGCGGCCGCGCGCCCGCGCCAGGATTTGCAGATGCGGGAAATGATGCTGGCAGAGCCGCACGATTTCCATCGCGTCTTCCGGGCCGTTGCAGGTAATGACGATAGACTGCGCCGTTTCTGCGCCTGCGGCGCGTAACAGCTCCAGCTCGGTGGCATCGCCATAGTATACTTTATAGCCATAGGTTCGCATCAGGCTGACCGCGCTGATATCGCGCTCCAGCACCGTGATCCGCTTTTCGTTGGCCATCAGCAAACGCGCCACCACCTGACCAAAACGTCCGAAGCCGACCACGATAACCTGCGGCTTGTCGTCTTCGACAAAGTGCTTCTCTTCGCTGTCGTCGCCGTCGTTAAACCGCTTCGCCAGGATTTTATCCACGCTCTGCATCAGCAGCGGCGTGGTCATCATCGACAGCGTTACCGTCACCAGCAGCAGCGGCATCTGGTCGCCGCTGAACAGTTTTGCCGACGAGGCGGCGGAAAAAAGCACGAACGCGAACTCGCCGCCCTGGCTCAACACCGCAGAAAACTGTAGCCGCTCAGAACTGCGCAGGCCAAAGATACGCGACAGCAGATAAAGCACGCCCGCTTTGATCGCGACCAGCAGCACAACGCCCACTAAAATCTCGCCGATATGGGTATAAAGCACGCCCAGATTCAGCGCCATGCCTACCGAGATAAAGAACAGCCCCAGCAGCAAGCCTTTAAAAGGATCGATAGCGACTTCCAGCTCGTGTCGGTATTCGCTTTCCGCCAGCAGAATGCCGGCGATAAAGGTCCCCAGCGCCATCGACAGCCCCAGCGCGTCCATAAACAGCGCCGATCCCAGCACCAGCAGCAGGGAAGCGGCGGTAAAAACTTCCCGCACGCCGGAAGCGGCGATAAAGCGGAAAATAGGCCGCAGCAGAAAACGGCCGCCGACCAGCATCCCGGCAAACGCCAGCACCTTCATGCCCACTTTCATCCAGTCGGTGTGGCCGCTGTCGCCGCCCGCCAGCAGCGGCACCAGCGCCAGCGCCGGGATCACCGCCAGATCCTGGAACAGCAGCACCGAAAAACCCAGCTGGCCGGATTCATTGCGCTTCATGCCCTTGTCGCTCATCAGCTGCAGCGCCATCGCCGTAGAGGACATCGCCAGGCCAAGACCGCCGATCGCCGCCGCCTGCCAGGAGAAGTCGGTCAGCCAGAGCAGGCCGCCCAGTATCGCCGCGCTGAAAATAACCTGCGCCGCGCCAACGCCGAAAATCGAGCGCCGCAGCTCCCAGAGTTTGGAAGGATTCAGCTCCAGACCGATGATAAACATCAGGAAGACCACGCCCAGCTCGGAGAAATGCAGAATTTCCTCTACGTCGCTGATAAAGCCCAGTCCCCACGGCCCGATAGCGATACCGGCCAGCAGATAGCCCAGTACCGCACCAATGCCGAGCCGGGCCGCGATCGGAACGGCGATAACCGCCGCAAAAAGATAGACCACGCCAGCCGTGAGCAGGGTTTGTCCTTCCATTCAGGTGCCTCCATAGGGCAAAGGTGACGACAGCCAGTCGCCGTAGGCGCGCGCATAATTTTTCATGACTTCCGGGGTCTGCCGTCGCGCCCAGTAGATAATCATCGGCGTCAGCCAGTGCATACGGCACATTTGCGCCGTCAGCTCGAACGGCCGCATGATGGCCGACAGCGGATAACGGTTAAGCCCTTCCTGGTGGTAGGCCGTTTCCGGTTCGCCGGTGGTCACCACGCTGCGCCAGTATTTTCCTTCCAGCACGTTGCCGCCAGGGCCGCTGGCGAAGCCGCGCGACAGCACGCGATCCAGCCACTCCTTCAGCAGCGCGGGGCAGCTGTAGGTATAAAGCGGATGTTGAAAAACAATGATGTCATGCTCGCGCAGCAGCTGCTGTTCGTAGTGGATATCAATAAAAAAGTCTGGATAGTGCGCGTACAGGTCATGAACGGTCACGTTAGGTAACGCTTTAGCCGGCTCCAGCAAAACCCGATTGGCAATCGAGTCCTGGGATTCCGGATGCGCGTAAAGCAGCAAAACTTTGGGCGGCTGCGACATCAATCCCCTCCAAATCGTCGTCACGGCGGGGAAATTCCGCTACCATGCTCGACACCGCGGAATCGTGCATTCCGCAAAGCATTTATGATGTTTCAATTTAACATATTCTGGTTATTACGGCGCTTATGATTCTCTTCTCATCGTTACAAATCCGACGCGGCGTGCGCGTCCTGCTGGATAACGCCTCCGCCACCATCAATCCCGGTCAGAAAGTGGGGCTGGTAGGCAAAAACGGCTGCGGTAAATCCACGCTGCTGTCGCTGCTTAAGAACGAGATAAGCGCCGATGCGGGCAGCTTTACCTATCCGGGCAACTGGTCGCTGGCCTGGGTTAACCAGGAGACGCCCGCGCTGAATACGCCCGCTATCGAATATGTCATTGATGGCGATCGCGAGTACCGCCAGCTGCAGGCGGAGCTGGCGAAGGCCAACGAGAACGACGACGGGCACGCTATCGCCACGCTGCACGGCAAGCTGGACGCCGTCCAGGCATGGACAATACAGTCGCGCGCCGCCAGCTTGCTTAACGGTTTGGGCTTTTCTCAGGAACAGCTTCAGCGCCCCGTCAGCGACTTCTCCGGCGGCTGGCGGATGCGCCTGAACCTGGCGCAGGCGCTGATTTGCCGCTCCGACCTGCTGCTGCTTGACGAACCAACCAACCACCTCGATCTGGACGCGGTGATCTGGCTGGAGCGCTGGCTGAAAAGCTATCAGGGTACGCTGATCCTGATTTCCCACGACCGCGACTTTCTCGATCCCGTGGTGGATAAAATCCTGCATATCGAACAGCAGTCGATCTTTGAATACACCGGCAACTACAGCTCGTTTGAGATCCAGCGCGCCACCAAACTGGCGCAGCAGCAGTCGATGTTTGAAAACCAGCAGCAGAAGGTGGCGCATCTGCAAAGCTTTATCGACCGCTTTAAGGCCAAGGCCAGCAAGGCGAAGCAGGCGCAAAGCCGCATCAAAATGCTGGAGCGCATGGAGCTTATCGCGCCCGCCCACGTCGATAATCCTTTTACTTTCAGCTTCCGCGCGCCGGAAAGCCTGCCTAATCCGCTGTTGAAGATGGAAAAAGTCAGCGCGGGCTATGCCGATCGCATCATTCTGGATTCTATCAAGCTGAACCTGGTTCCCGGCTCGCGCATCGGTCTGCTGGGCCGCAACGGCGCGGGCAAATCCACGCTGATTAAGCTGCTGGCCGGCGAGCTGGCCCCGCTGAAAGGCGATATCGGCCTGGCGAAAGGCATCAAGCTCGGCTACTTCGCCCAGCATCAGCTGGAATTCTTACGGGCGGATGAATCACCGTTGCAGCATCTGGTGCGGCTGGCGCCAAAAGTGCTGGAACAGCAGCTGCGCGACTACCTGGGCGGCTTTGGTTTTCAGGGCGATAAGGTCACCGAGCAGACCGAACGCTTCTCCGGCGGCGAAAAAGCGCGGCTGGTGCTGGCGCTGATTGTCTGGCAGCGCCCTAACCTGCTGCTGCTGGATGAACCGACCAACCACCTCGATCTGGATATGCGCCAGGCGCTGACCGAAGCGCTGATCGATTTTGAAGGGGCGCTGGTGGTGGTTTCGCACGACCGCCATCTGCTGCGCTCCACCACTGACGATCTCTACCTGGTCCACGACGGTAAAGTAGAAGCCTTTGACGGCGATCTGGAAGACTACCAGCAGTGGCTGAGCGATCTGCAAAAGCAGACCAGCGCCGCCGCTGAACCTAAACAGGAGAGCGGCAACAGCGCGCAGGCCAGAAAGGATCAGAAGCGCCGCGAGGCGGAACTGCGCACGCAAACGCAGCCGCTGCGCAAGCAGATCGAAAAGCTGGAAAAGCAGATGGAAAAACTCAACGCCACGCTGGCCGATGCGGAAACAAAGCTGGCGGATACCGCGCTGTACGATCAGAGCCGCAAGGCCGATCTTACGGCGGCGCTGCAGCAGCAGGCTGAAGCGAAATCCGCGCTGGAAGCGTGCGAGATGGACTGGCTGGATGCGCAGGAGCAGCTCGAAACGATGCTGGCTTCATAAACAGAGCCGGGAGAAAGGTTTCTTTCTCCCGACCTGATTACCGCTCCGCCAGGCGTCGACGCAGCGTGGACAGATCCTCAGCGTTAAGCAGTTTGCCGTTTAAAAAACGGGTTTTCAGTTCGCCGCCCTGCTCCTGCTCCCGGCTCTGCCGATCCAACAGGTAGTAGTCGCCTGCGCTATCCCGCTCTACCCGTAGCAGCCCTCTGGCGGATTTTTTCAGGCCGCCGTCGGTTTTCGGCTGCTTGAAAATCTCACGCTCAACGCCCCGCACCTCGCCCCATGTCGCCTTCATCGCAAAGCCGAACGTATCGCGCGTACTGTATTGATAAGTATAAGATCCGACGCCGAAGACCACGTTGCTGCTGGCGAAACCTTTAGCCTCCAGACGGGCAAGGATCTGGTTAGCCCGCTCCAGCGTAATCGAGTCGCCATAGATCAGCCCAACGTGCTCATCCAACACCCGGTAGCCTTTCGCATTAACGGTGCCGCCAAAAATATCCCACAGCACCTCTACCGAGCCTTTTTGCTGTGGCGTCCGCGCCGGATCGCTGTCGCTATCGTCGCTGGTTCCGCAAAGGATCTCCACCGGGTCGCCGCTGTCCGGGCGAAAAACCAGACGCCCCTGCCGCGCCATGATGTCTGCTTTCAGCTCGCGGCTGTATTCCGTAAGCACCTTCCAGTAATCCCAGGTATCCGAGACGATGGAAACGAAGCCGTGGGGATAGAGCTCGGTGATCAGACGACGAAAGGTGGCGATCTCTCCCTGCTCTTCGCCCATGCACATAACGCTGTGCTCCGTCGCCGGAATGCTGCCCGCAATAAAATAGTCTTTGGGCGGCGTGTAGTACTGACGAAGATAAAGAATCGAAGGAATGCTGTCGGTGCCGGTAAAGCTCAGCAGATGGCCGGCGCCCGCCTGGGCGGCATCGTGCAGCCCGGACATGCCCCGCAGCGAAAAGTCATGGCACTGAAAATCCAGATGGCTCTGGTCATCACAGGTCAGGGCCGCCCAACGCTCGCAGACCAGCCGGTAATGGTAAGCGATAGTGGCGTTAGTAGAGGCTTTCCATAATTCTGCTGACATCACGCTTTCCAGGTAATTAACCAGCCAGAAAAAATCATCAACGGTGTTGGTAATGGTCAGAACCGGCACCTGCATCGGCACCTTGCTGCCTTCGTCCAGGCTTTTGATTTCCAGCGGCAGATAGCCCAGCCGATGCAGCGCCCGGATGTGTTCCACATCAATACGCGCTTTGCCCAGATAGCTGTCCATCAGCTGTTGGTATTCCGTGACGACTTCCTCTTCGGGTCGGGCAAAAAACGCCTCGTTAAACAGATCGACCATAAACCACTGCAGAAAGCCCTGTAGCCCAAAGAATACCAGCCGGTTATCCGACAGCGGCGAGGTAAAAAAGCGGTTACCGCGCGGCGTAAAATTTGAGTAAATGCGGCTGGTTCCCTGCGGGTACTGTTCGCGATGGGAGGTTTTATAGCCGTCGATAGCCAGAATGGGATTAATGCGCATGGGCCGCTCCTTCGTTGTTATAAATAGTTTCAATATCAATCAGTTCAACCCGCTCCCCGGCTATCGCCGGATCGGCTACTGAAGTCGTCGTCCAGATATGGTCGATGCCCTGCTGCAACAGCGCGGCGACGCCCCGGCTAAACAAGCCGTGGGTAACGTACAGGCTGACCGAACGCGCGCCCGCCGCACGCAGCACCGCGGCCGAGCCGATAAAGGTGCCGCCCGCATCGCACAAATCATCGGCTATCAGCACATCTTTGCCGGCTACGTCGCCCTGCAGCAGTGAAAAACCACTCAGCGCACCGCTGCTCAGGTCGCGGTGTTTCCCCAGGATGCCGTACTCGCGGGCCGCCACCTGCTGCGCAACAGCGTGGATTTTTTTTAGCGCGCCCGCGTCCGGCGCCATCAGCATCATGCCGCTTTGCAGTTTTTCTATCAGGTTCGCGCTGTGTCGCAGGCAAAGGTGCTGCGGAATAGCCACCATGTTATTGACCACGGCACCCGCCACGTCGCTATGGGGATCCAGCACCCGTATCCGGTCAAAGCCCAGCTGATTCAAAAAACCGGCAAAGATCTTCAGGGCGAAACTGTCGCCTTCCTGCATACTGCGGTCCTGACGGGCATAGGGAAGCCAGGGCAGCTCCAGCGTTGTCCAGTGCAAATCGTATTGGCTGCGGGCGGCGTCCATAACCTGCGCCAGCAGCATCAAATCGTCCATATTGCGCATGGCCGTGGCGCGGATTTTCAATTTTTCCGCCCGGGGAAGCCGTGGCGGCAGCAGCCTTACGCGGACTGCGCCATCGGGAAAGCGGCCTGTTTCCAGCGCGACTTTGTTTCCATCAAGAAAGAGTTCCAGCAGCATTGTTTTCCTCCGGGGCTAATAATGTCTTTGTGACATTTATATAATTGTCCCTGTGACATTATTTAGCAAGCGGAATTTACCTCCCTGAAGGAAAAATCAATTAACAAGCTGATTAATAATGATTAAAAAAATGAAAAGGCGGTCGTACATTGCAGGATATCCGTCCGCAATGCTAATGTGTCTGAGCGACAATTATTTACGGAAAAGCTTATGCTTTCAGAATCAGAGTATCTGGCCAGCTACGACGCCTCGCGCTACCCCTCTCCCATTGTGACCGTCGACAGCGTACTTTTTACGCTGCACGAGCAACAGCTCTGCGTACTGCTGGTACAGCGGGCCAATCATCCGCAAAAAGGCTGGTGGGGATTGCCGGGAGGGTTTATCGATATGCAGCATGATGCCTCAACGCGCGCCACCGCGTTAAGGAAGCTGCAGGAGAAAACCGGTGTGGTTCCGCCGTGGCTGGAACAGCTCGAAACTTTTTCCGGCCCCGATCGCGACCCGCGCGGCTGGAGCCTGACCACCGCCTGGTATGCGCTGATTGCGCAGGAGAGCTGTCGATCGTACAGCGGCGATGTCAGCGACGCCGCGTGGCTGCCGGTCAACACCGTGATGCAGCGCAAGGATATCGCCTTCGATCACCAGACTATTATTACCAGCGCCTTAAAAAGGCTGCGGCAAAAAACGCTGTATACGCTACTGCCGGTGTTTTGCCTGCCGGAACGCTTTACGCTGACTCAGCTACAGGAAGCCACCGAAGCCATCCTTGGCCGCCCGGTGCAGCGGAAAAGCCTGATCCGCCGCTTTGATTCCTCAGAGATGTTTGAGGAAACGGGCGAGAGCGTAGCTACCGGCGCGCGCAAAGCCAAACTGTACCGCCGCAGGAAAGAGGCCGACGTGCACAACTTTACGCGTAATCTTATGCCTGCCGATTAGGCCGTGGCGTTTATGCCCGGCCAGGCTGATAGAAAGGCTTGTCGCCCAGAATAGTGGCGCGATGCATAATCCGCCGTGCAGGCAGGTAGTCTGCATTGGCGTAGTGCTGGGTCACGCGGTTATCCCAAATCGCCACATCGTCCTGCTGCCATCGCCAGCGCACCTGGAACTCCGGTTTGGTGATATGCGCAAACAGGAAATTCAGCAGCGCGTCGCTCTCTTTCGGGCTGAGATCGACAATGCGCGTGGTGAATCCCTCATTAACAAACAGCGCCGACTTGCCGCTAACCGGATGCGTGCGCACGACCGGATGCAGCAGCGGCGGATTCTTCGCCACGGCCTGCCGCCAGCGCGCATGCTCCTCCTCGCTGCCGCGATACTTAAATTCCTGAAACGATTTGGTGAAGTCGTGCTCCGCCCGCAGGCCGGCAAGCAGGGCCTTAAAAGGCTCTGAAAGCGCGTTGTAAGCAGCAATGCCGCTGGCCCAGAGCGTATCGCCACCCGTTTCCGGCAGCTGCTTTGCCGCCAGGATCGCCCCGGCCGGCGGCGTCTCGATAAAGGTCACGTCGGTGTGCCAGTTATCGTTGTCCGGCGGGTTATCATCATGCGTATCCAGCACGATAATCTCTTCCACATCCGGCGCGTGCGGATAGACGGGATGGATGTGCAGATCGCCAAAACGGGCCGCCAGCGCTCGCTGTTGGGCAGGCGTAACGGGCTGATTGCGGAAGAACAGCACCTGATGACGGATCAGCGCATGGTAAAGCTGCTCAAACTGCGCGTCGCTCAGCGGGCGGCTGAGATCCACGTCAGCGACCAGCGCGCCGATATAGGGGCCAAGCGCGGTAACAGACAGACGTTCGTTCATGATGTGACTCCATGCCAGGGGGTTAAACGGCGCTGTAAGGCTCGCAGCCCCAGCTCAAGCGAAAAAGCAATCAGCGCGATAACGGCGATGCCTGCCAGTACCACATCGGTTGCCAGAAATTCACCGGCGGACTGCACCATAAAGCCCAGCCCGCGCGTGGCGGCGATAAGTTCGGCGGCCACCAGCGTTGACCAGCCGACGCCAAGACCGATCCGCAGCCCGGTTAAAATTTCCGGCAGCGCGCCGGGCAGCACCACGAACCACAGCGTTTGCCAGCGGCTGGCGCCCAGCGACTGCGCGGCGCGCAGACGAACCTGCTGCGCGCTTTTGACGCCCGCCAGCGTGGACATCACCACGGGCGCGAAGATGGCCAGATAGATCAGCAGGATTTTGGACGTTTCGCCGATACCGAACCAGATCACCATCAGCGGCAGATAGGCCAGCGGCGGCACCGGTCGATACAGCTCAATCAGCGGGTCAAGGATGCCGCGCGCGGTGGCGTTCAGCCCCATCAGGATACCAACCGGCACGCCGATCAGCGTGGCCGCCAGCAGCGCTATCGCTATCCTTGTCAGGCTGGCGGCAAGATGCTGCCAGAGCGTCGCATCCATAAAACCCTGCGGGCCGGCAACCACCAGCAGCTGATGGAAAACCTGCTGCGGCGCGGGCAGAAAGAGCGGCGCGATCAGGCCAAAAGCGGTTACTGCCCACCAGATGCCCAGCAGCACCAGCAGGGTCGCCACGCTCAGGGTAAGCTGACGGCCAAACGGCCAGCGCAGCCTCAATCGGCGCACCGCGACTTTCTCCGTGGATAACAGGCTCATGAAAACACCTCGCGCTGTTGGAACACCCGGCTTAATACATATTCCCGCGTGGCGATAAAAGCGGGATCGGATTTAATGCTGCGGCAGGCTTCGCCGGCGGCATAGCGGCGGCCAAACGCCAGCGGCAGACGCTCGATAATTTTGCCGGGGCCGGGCGACAGCAGGATCAGCTCGCTGGCCAGAAAAACCGCCTCCTCGATATCGTGCGTAATCAGCAGCACCTGCTTGCCGCTGTCCCGCCACAGGTTCAGCAGCAGCTCCTGCATTTGCTCGCGGGTAAAGGCATCCAGCGCGCCGAAGGGCTCATCCAGCAACAGCAGCTGCGGATCGGCGGCTAAGGCTCTGGCAATACCTACGCGCTGGCGCATCCCGCCGGAAAGCTGCCAGATAAATTTCTTTTCCGCGCCGCCCAGTCCGACGCTTTTCAGCATCTGACGGGCCGTTTGATGGCGCGTCGCTTTATCCATCCCGGCCAGCTGCAGGCCAAAGGCGACGTTATCCAGCACGTTGCGCCACGGCAGCAGCCCTTCATGCTGAAACACCACGCCGCGCTCGGCTCCCGGCCCGGTTACGCGCTGGCCGTCCAGCGTAATGCTGCCCGACTCCGGCGTCAGAAAACCGGCAATCAGATTCAGCAGCGTGGTTTTGCCACAGCCTGAAGGCCCCAGCACCACCACCAGCTCTTCCCCGGCAATCGTCAGGTTAATATCTTCAAGCGCGAGGTGGCCGTCGTAGCGGGCCGTCAGATGCGAGACTGAAAGCATGGCGGCTCCTTACTGGGTAAGATTTTTAACAAAGCGGTTGGTGACAAAGCCACTGTAATCGCTGGCAACCTGCGGCACTTTGCCCTGCTCTTTTAAAAACTGTGCGGTATCGCCGATAGCCTTATCGACCGGCTGGCCCAGCTGTTCAACCTGCTGCTGCGCCGTCAGGTAAGTGTTGCCTTTTACCAGCCCCGGCACCTGCTGTGTCGGCACGCCGCTCAGACGCGACAGCTTGTTGAGGTGATTGTCATCTTTCAGCCACTGCTCAGGGCTATCGAGGTAGGCTTTTTGCGCCTCCAGCGCGCTACGGGCGAAAGCGGTGACCACTTCAGGATGCTGCTGCGCGAAATCTTTACGCACAACCCAGACGTCCAGCGTTGGCGCGCCCCACTTGCCGACCTGCGCGGAGTCGGTCAGTACCTTTCCTTCCTTCTCCAGCTCGTTCACCGCCGGCGCCCAGACGTAGGCGCCGTCAATGTCGCCACGTTGCCAGGCAGCGATAATCGCGGGCGGCTGAAGATTGACGATTTGCACCTGGCCCGGCTTGATGCCCCAGTGCTTTAGCGCGGCCAGCAGGCTGTAGTGAGTGGTGGAGATAAAAGGCACGGCGATACGTTTGCCAATCAAATCTTTGGGATCCTTGATGCTTTTCTTCACCACCAGCGCTTCGGAACTGCCGAGCTGCGACGCCAGCAGAAACACCTCAATCGGCACCTGCTGGCTGGCCGCTACGGCAAGCGGGCTGGAGCCGATATTGCCGATTTGCACATCGCCCGAAGCCAGCGCTCTGACCACGCTGGAGCCGCTGTCAAACTTGCGCCAGTCCACTTTTGCGCCGCTGGCTTTGGCAAAAGCGTCATCGGCCTGGGCCACTTTGGCCGGTTCTGCCGAGGTCTGATACGCCACGGTAACGTCCAAAGCCTGTGCGCTCAGCGCCGAAAAAGAAAGGCTGAAGGCCAGCAGTGAAAGAGTAAATTTATGCGCCATGCTTTGCTCCGGTCGTTATTGTTATAAAAGTGAACAACGCCTTTGTAACCGAGAGCGCTTGCCGCGATAAAGTAATAAAAAATTATCGGTTATAACGATAAGTCCTTAGAAGAAAAACAGGATTTTAATGCCGGAGAGTGGGATTGCCTTTAAGACGTCAGAGGCTGGCAGCAGCGTAAGTAGCGGGTTCAAAAACCCGCCGTAACGGCGCCCGCTGCTTACGAATTGAGAATGGGGAAAGCACTTTGCCCGAAGCGACGTTCGCCAGGCACTCTGCTTAGCGCCAGATAAGCAGCACGCAGGCCGCTGTCAGCACGCCCATCGCCATATTGAACAGCGTCCAGGCGCGACGGCTGCGCAGCAGGCGGCCAATCAGCGTGCCAAAGCCAAGCCAGATCAGGCCGGAAACCAGGTTGACCAGCGCCATCGCAAAGCTGATAGCCATTACCGATCCCCGATAAGCCTCACCGCCCAGGCTGAAGCTGGCGACCGCGCCCAGCGCCATCAGCCAGGCTTTGGGATTGATCAGCTGTAGCAGGCCGCCCTGCCAGAACGGCATTGGCGCTGTGGGGAGAGTGCCGGTATCCAGCCGCTCATATTTCGCCGTGGCGATTTTCCACGCCAGCCACAGCAGATAGACGCTCCCGGCGATTTTCAACACCAGATGCAAAGCAGGATAAAGCAGGATCAGGCCGCCAATACCGAACGCGACCAGCAGCAGCATGACCTGCATCCCGATCATGATGCCGATCAGCAGCCACAGCGAACGCAGAAAACCAAAGTTGGCGCCCGAGGCGGTGAGTAACATATTATTAGGGCCTGGCGTGATCGCAGCGACCCACAAAAAACCCAGCATCGACAAAAACAGTTTCAGTTCCATATGAAACGGGCGCTCCTCACCCCACTTAACAACAAACTTATCGAAGCTAACAGTATGACAAGGATCCGGGAAGCCTTTTGAAGATGAATTTTGACGGGTCGCTGGAAAATACTTTTCGTCCACTGGCGGGCATGAGCAACGCGCATTTGCAAACCATCCTGCCGCGCCTGGTCCGTCGCCGTATCGCTTTGCAGCCGCACTGGCAGCGCCTGACGCTGCCGGACAGTGATTTTGTCGATCTTGCCTGGAGCGAAGATCCGGCGCAGGCGAGCCACAAGCCGCGCGTGGTGCTTTTTCATGGCCTTGAGGGCAGCTTTCACAGCCCTTACGCGCACGGGCTTTTGCAGGCCTGTCGACAGCGCGGCTGGCTGGGCGTGGTGATGCATTTTCGCGGCTGCGGCGGCGAACCGAACCGTCTCGAGCGCATTTATCATTCGGGCGAAACCGAAGACGCCAGCTATTTTTTACGCTGGCTACGGGAAACCTGGGGAACGGTGGCGACCGCTGCCGTGGGCTTTTCGCTTGGCGGTAATATGCTGGGCTGCCTGATGGGCCAACAGGGCGACAGCTGTTTGCTGGATGCCGGCGTTATCGTTTCCGCGCCGCTGATGCTGGAACCCTGCAGCCAGCGGCTGGAGCAGGGATTCTCGCGTGTCTATCAGCGCTACCTGCTAAACTTGCTGAAGCAGAACGCCACCCGCAAACTGCACGCCTGGCCCGGCACGCTGCCTGTCGATCTGACGCAGCTTAAGGCGCTTAAGAGACTCAGGGAGTTTGACGACGCCATTACTGCCAGAGCGCACGGTTTTGTGGACGCGACGGATTACTATCGCCGCTGTAGCGCGCTGCCGCTGCTTTCCGGCGTGCGTAAACCTCTGCTGATTATTCATGCTAAAGACGATCCCTTTATGACCGACGAGGTTATTCCTGCAACCGACAGGCTGCCCGATTGCGTAACGTATCAGCTGACGCAGCACGGCGGACATGTGGGATTCGTGGGGGGAACGCTGCGCAGGCCGCAAATGTGGCTGGAGCAGCGTATACCGCAATGGCTTTCAACCTGGCTGGACAACGATGATTATTCCCTGGAAAGAACTGGACCCGGACACGCTCGCTAACCTGATTGAAGCCTTCGTGCTGCGGGAAGGCACCGACTATGGCGAGCAGGAGCGCTCGCTGGAGCAAAAAGTCAATGACGTTCGTCGTCAGCTGACAAACGGCGAGGCGGTGCTGGTCTGGTCAGAGCTGCACGAGACGGTCAATATCATGCCTAAAGGCCAGATCCGTTAACGCCTCCCGCTGAGGGGGCAAAAGCCTATCGGCGACGCCGTGTTCTTCTTACCGCTTAGCTAGTCGGAAGACGGCGATCTCGTTTCCCTGACGGCTAAACCGCTGTTCGCGCTTGGCTTTATTGCATAACCTCTGCCGCGCGCTCACCCCTGGGCAGAAGATGACAGGCTATAGCAAAACGTGATAACAATGGCGGAATAACGTTCACAGGAAACTCGTTTATGTCCGCCATACATCCAGTGATTGCCGTGACCGGTTCCAGCGGCGCGGGCACCACCACCACCAGCCTGGCCTTCCGCAAAATTTTTCAGCAGCTGAACCTGCACGCGGCGGAAGTGGAAGGCGACAGCTTCCATCGCTATACCCGTCCCGAAATGGATATGGCGATCCGCAAAGCGCGTGATATGGGCCGCCATATCAGCTATTTCGGCCCGGAGGCCAACGATTTTTCGCTGCTGGAGCAAACCTTCGCGGAATATGGCCGCAGCGGCAGCGGCCAGTCCAGAAAATATCTGCACACCTATGACGAAGCGGTGCCCTGGAACCAGGTGCCCGGCACTTTTACGCCGTGGCAGCCGCTGCCGGAACCCACCGACGTGCTGTTTTACGAAGGGCTGCACGGCGGCGTGGTGACGCCGCAGAACAATGTCTCGCAGCATGTCGATCTGCTGGTGGGCGTGGTGCCTATCGTCAACCTGGAGTGGATCCAAAAAATGATCCGCGATACCAGCGAACGCGGTCATTCACGCGAGGCGGTGATGGATTCCGTGGTGCGTTCAATGGACGATTATATTAACTTCATTACGCCACAATTTTCCCGCACCCATATTAACTTTCAGCGTGTCCCTACCGTGGATACGTCCAACCCTTTTGCCGCGCGCGGCATTCCTTCGCTCGACGAGAGCTTTGTGGTTATCCATTTCCAGGCGCTGGAACAGATTGACTTCCCCTATCTGCTGGCGATGCTGCAAGGCTCTTTTATCTCCCATATCAACACGCTGGTGGTGCCGGGCGGCAAAATGGGCCTGGCGATGGAGCTGATTATGGGGCCGCTGGTCAAGCGCCTGATGGAAGGCAAAGCTATCAAGTAACGCCCATCTCATGGCTATGGGTAAGGGTCACGCCCTTACCCAGCATCAGCGCGACCGGGCAATATTTCCCGACCGCAAGGCTGACCGCGCGCGCCAGCGCCTTATCCGTCAGCCCGCTGCCGCTGACAATAAAATGCAGGTTGATGCGGGTAAACAGGCGCGGCGGCTTCTCGCGCCGGGTTGACGTCAGCTTCACCTCGCAGTTGTCTACCGTGAAACGCCCTTTTTGCAGAATGGCAACCACTTCCGCCGCGCTACAGCCGCCTGCCGCCATCAGCAGCATTTCCATCGGGCTGGGCGCTTTATCGCCCGCGTTGCCGTCCATCACGATCTGATGGCCCGATGAGGATCCTCCCAAAAAGGTCAGCCCTTCCACCCATTTGACGCTCGCTTGCATAACAAACTCCTCTAATTCATTTAGTTAAGCCGCGGTCGGCTTAAGGCAACTAAAACAGCAGCGCGGCAGATTTCCCGCTATGCTGAAGCGAGACAACAGAAGACACCCATGCAAAGCTGTGCTACAAACAAGGCTGTATTTCGTCAGTACTCTACAGACCAGACGAAACGGGACGACATAACGAGCCCGGCACTCAACAGAGAGCCGAATAACTTTCCTGCATGGGAAGCGCTTGACTATTTCAACGCCTGTCAGGGAACTCTGCCCCTGTATTTAGGCACGATAACAACAGAGGATAACAGCGAATGGTTCTCGGCAAACCGCAAACAGACCCGACACTTGAATGGTTCCTGTCACATTGCCATATTCATAAGTATCCATCCAAAAGCACGCTGATCCACCAGGGTGAGAAAGCAGAAACCCTTTACTACATCGTCAAAGGCGCGGTAGCGGTGCTCATCAAGGATGAAGAAGGTAAAGAGATGATCCTGTCTTACCTTAACCAGGGCGATTTTATCGGCGAGCTTGGCCTGTTTGAAGAAGGCCAGGAGCGCAGCGCATGGGTGCGGGCAAAAACGGCCTGTGAAGTGGCGGAAATCTCCTATAAGAAGTTTCGCCAGCTGATCCAGGTCAACCCGGATATCCTGATGCGTCTCTCTTCACAGATGGCGCGCCGCCTGCAGGTTACCTCCGAGAAAGTGGGCAATTTAGCTTTCCTCGATGTGACAGGTCGCATCGCGCAAACGCTATTGAATCTGGCCAAACAGCCGGACGCTATGACCCACCCGGATGGGATGCAGATCAAAATTACCCGCCAGGAGATTGGCCAGATCGTCGGCTGCTCGCGCGAAACCGTCGGCCGTATTCTGAAGATGCTGGAAGATCAGAATCTGATCTCCGCACACGGTAAAACCATCGTGGTCTACGGTACACGCTAAACCGCTCTGATTGCATGGCGCAATGCCTTCGTTGCGCCTTTTCAGCGGGTACAAAGCAATGTGGCGCCGACTCATCTACCATCCCGAAGTTAACTACGCCCTGCGGCAGACGCTGGTGCTTTGCCTGCCCGTCGCCGTCGGCTGGCTGCTGGGCAATTTGCAAAACGGCCTGCTGTTCTCGCTGGTGCCGGCCTGCTGCAATATCGCCGGTCTGGATACGCCCCATAAACGCTTCTTTAAACGTCTGCTGATCGGCGGCGGCCTTTTCGCCTTCAGCAGCTTTCTGGTGCAGTATCTTGGCGACTATGCCGTTCCCCTGCCCATTATCCTGTTTTCCATGGCCATGCTGCTGGGCGTGACCGGCGAAATCAGCCCGCTGCATGGCAGACTGCTGCCCGGCGCGCTGATTGCCGGCATCTTTACCCTGAGCCTGGCCGGTCGGATGCCCATCTGGCAGCCGCCGTCGCTTTATATCCTGGGCACGGTCTGGTACGGCCTCTTTAACTGGTTCTGGTTCTGGCTGTGGAAAGAGCAGCCGATGCGGGAAACGCTCAGCCTGCTTTATCGCGAGCTGGCCGGCTACTGCGAGGCCAAATACAGCCTGCTGACGCAGCTCGCCGACCCGGAAAAAACGCTGCCGCCGCTGCTGGCTCGCCAGCAAAAAGCGGTCGACCTTATCAATACCTGCTATCAGCAAATGCACATGCTGGCCGCCAGCAACGATAATCACCATAAGCGGTTGACCCGCGCTTTTCAGGTTGCGCTGGATTTGCAGGAGCATATCGCTGTCAGCCTGCATCAGCCGGAAGAGGTGCAGAAACTGGTGGAGCAGAGCCATGCCGAGGCGGTGATCCGCTGGAACGCGCAGACCATTGCGGCCAGGCTGCGCGAGCTGGCGGACGATATTCTCTATCACCGTCTGCCGACACGTTTCAGCATGGATAAACAGCTGCAGGCGCTGGAAAAAATTGCCCGCCAGCATCCCGCCAACCCGGTCGGCAACTTTTGCGCCTGGCATTTCAGCCGTATCGCCCGCGTGCTGCGTACCCAGCGTCCGCTTTACCAGCGCGATCTCATGGCGGATCGTCAGAAACGACTGCCGCTGCTATCTGCCATCAGAAGCTATCTGTCGCTGAAATCCGCCGCGCTGCGCACCGCCGCCAGGTTTGCGGTTATGCTCGCTTTCGCCAGCACCCTGGCGCTCTCCTTTAATCTGCCCAAGCCTTACTGGCTGCTGATGACGGTGATGTTTGTCAGCCAGAACGGCTACAGCGCGACAAGGGTACGCATTCAGCACCGTGCGCTGGGCACGCTGGGCGGGCTGGTGGTGGCCGCGCTGACGCTACGCTTTCAGGTGCCGGAATCGGCTGTGCTGCTGGTGATGCTGACGCTGACGCTGGCGGGCTATCTGGTGATCCGCAAATATTACGGCCTGGCGACGATCGGCTTTACCGTGACGGCGGTATATTCGCTTCAGCTGCTGTCGCTGAACGGCGCCGACTTTCTGCTGCCGCGCCTGCTGGATACGCTGATGGGCTGCCTGATCGCCTTTGCCGGGATGATCTGGCTGTGGCCGCAGTGGCAAAGCGGCCTGCTGCGGCAGAATGCGCACGACGCGCTGGAAACCTATCAGGAAGCGCTCCAGAAACTGCTGGGGGACGAAGAGAGTCCGCAGAAGCTTGCCTGGCAGCGTATGCGCGTTAACCAGGCGCACAATGCGCTGTTTAACTCGCTGAACCAGGCGATGCAGGAGCCGGGTTTCGACGCCCGCTACCTGGCCGATATGAAGCTTTGGGTTACGCACAGTCAGTTTATCGTTGAGCATATCAACGCCATGACCATTTTAGCGCGTGAACATACCATGCTGACGCCGCAGCTGGCCGAGCGCTATCTACAGGCGTGCGAAATTGCGCTACAGCGCTGCCAGCAGCGGCTGGAGTATGACGGGCCGAGTTCCACAAACAACGTGCTGGAGACGGATACGCCCTTTCAGCAGGGCGCGACCACGGTAATGGAAAGGCACATAAAGCGCATTCTGGAACATCTTGGCGTGATGCACACTATTTCTTCGTTGGCCTGGAGCAGCCGACCTCATCATGGCCGCTGGCTGTCGCGCCATTTACGGAAATCAGCCTGATGATGCTGAGCAAAAGTTTTTCGGCGCGTGTAAGCGGCCTGGTGCAGACGATGCGCCTGTTTAGCCGGAAGCGCGAGGCTTCCGGCCTGACGGGTTAAGCCAGCAGTTTTTTCACGGCGGTGGCGAAGCGGTTCATGCCCTCTTCGATATCGGTCGGTTCAATGACCAGCGACGGCGCAAAACGGATCACGTCCGTCCCGGCATTGAGGATCATTACGCCTTCGGCGGCGGCGGCGTTCAGAATATCGCGCGCTTTACCGGCATGCTGCGGCTTCAGCGCCGCGCCAATCAGCAGGCCTTTGCCGCGAATGTCGCTGAACAGATCCAGCTGCGCGTCCAGCGCTTTCAGCGCGGCGACAAACTGTTCGCGGCGCGCCTCTACACCGTTCAGCACTTCTTGCGTATTGATGATATCCAGCGCCGCTTCCGCTACCGCGCAGGCCAGCGGGTTGCCGCCATAGGTGGTGCCGTGCACGCCGGGCGCCATCACCGAGGCGATCTCGTTGGTGGTCAGCATGGCGCTGACCGGAAAGCCGCCGCCCAGCGCTTTGGCGGTGGTCAGAATATCGGGCTGGACGCCGTAGTGTTCATACGCAAACAGCTTGCCGCTGCGGCCCATGCCGCTCTGTACCTCATCCAGCACCAGCAGCGCCTGATGCTGGTCGCACAGCTCGCGCAGCCCCTGCATAAACGCCTGAGTAGCCGGCATCACGCCGCCTTCGCCCTGGATAGGTTCCACCACGATGGCGCAGGTATGGTCGTCGATAACCGCTTTTACCGCGTTAAGATCGTTAAACGGCACGTGGACGATGTCCGCCGGTTTAGGGCCAAAACCGTCGGAATATTTCGGCTGGCCGCCGACGGAAACGGTAAACAGCGTGCGGCCGTGGAAGGCGTTATGAAACGCGATAATTTTGCTTTTAAAAGGCGAATGGCGTTTAGTCGCGTAATAACGAGCCAGCTTAAAGGCCGCCTCGTTGGCTTCCGCGCCGGAGTTAGCGAAGAACACGCGTTCGGCGAAGGTGGCGGCAATCAGCTTGCTGGCCAGGCGCAGCGCGGGTTCGTTGGTGAAGACGTTGCTGGTGTGCCACAGGGTTTCACCCTGCGTTTTCAGCGCTTCCACCAGCGCCGGATGACAGTGGCCCAGCGCGGTAACGGCGATACCGCCGGAAAAGTCGACGTACTCTTTACCCTGCTGATCCCAGACGCGGCTGCCTTTTCCCTTAACCGGCACAAACTGCGCTGGTGCATAAACAGGCAAAATCACTTCATCAAACGTCGAACGCGTTACCGCTAATTTATCCGCTGCCATTGCCAACCTCATTTTTTTACGTTACAGAGCCACTGAAATTATAATCACAAAATATGCATAAAAAATCACTTTAAGGCAACCAAATTTATTGCCTGAGGAAATTCTTCAGCAGCTGATGCCCCTGCTCGCTGAGGATACTTTCCGGATGAAACTGCACGCCTTCCAGCGGCAAATCACGATGCCGCACGCCCATGATCTCGTCCTTCTCGCCGTCGCGCAGCGACCAGGCCGTCACCTCAAAATCGGCGGGGAGCGAGGCAGCCTCGACGATTAGCGAATGATAGCGCGTTACCCGTAGCGGATGATTCAGGCCGTTAAAAACGCCGCTGTTATTATGCTCAATCAGCGAGGTTTTACCGTGCATTACCTCACGCGCCCGCACAATACGCGCGCCAAAAGCCTGCGCTATCGCCTGATGCCCCAGACAAACGCCAAGCACCGGGATTTTTCCGGCGAAGGCCCGGATAGCCTCCAGCGAGATGCCCGCCTCGTTGGGCGTGCACGGCCCCGGCGAAATCACCAGATGTTCAGGCTTTAGCTCGCTTATTTGCGCCAGCGTCAGCTCGTCGTTACGTCTGACGTGAACATCTGCGCCTGCTTCACAAAAATATTGATAAAGGTTCCAGGTAAAAGAGTCATAGTTATCGATCAGCAGCAGCATACAAGCTCCGGGAAAAAAGAAACGCCGCTATTCTACGCGTTTTCGTCCCGCTCGCTGATGACTTTGCCGAAAGCGGCTTCCAGCAGCGATAAGTCCCCCGCCAGGCTTGCCTTAACGGCCGCCTGCCAGCTTTCGCTGTCGATCAGGCTCCATTGAATGTCGCAACCGGCATGGATAATCAGCTGTTCGAAAAAAAGCCGCTGGGCGCGTCCGTTGCCGCGCAGAAAAGGATGCAGCACGGTCAGCTCGCAGTAGTACCAGGCGAGCCTTTCCGCCATGCGATCCAGCGGCAGATCGGCCAGACCGTTCTCTTCTTCCAGCGCCTGCATCAGCGCGTTGCCTTCTTTCTCGATGTATTCAAAGTGGCAGCAGGGCGTGTCGCCGATGGCGATATCGACTTCGCGCAGCTCGCCCGCCTCCTCCAGCACATCCTGAAAAAGCGCGCGGTGCATGGCGCGCAGATGAGGCAGACCCGGATTGCGCGTGCCCAGTTCGGGCAGGGAACCCGTTAATAAAAAGCTCGCCAGGAAGTTGGTCGGCAGACGCTGCTGCCAGAGCGTATTTTTTTGCTTGTCGGTGAGCTTTCTGGACATGAGTTCTCCTTGAAGGGGTAATTGCTGCTAAAAGCTTAGCTGATTATCAGCAGCAATCCCCCGACCGGAGCGTTAAGGCAGGATTTTTGCGGAAAGGATCACGACAGGTTTAACCGGCACGTTCTGGTATGGCCCCATATTCTGGGTCGGCACCTGAGCGATTTTATCCACCACTTCCTGGCCTTTCACCACTTTGCCAAAGACGGCATAGCCAAAGTCACGCTGGCCGTGATCCAGGAAAGCGTTGTCCGCTACATTGAGAAAGAACTGGCTGGTAGCGCTGTCTTTATCGGCGGTGCGGGCCATGGAGATGGTGCCGCGCTTGTTCAGCAGGCCGTTATCCGCTTCGTTTTTAATCGGCGCGGCGCCAGGTTTCTGCTGCATATCGGCGGTAAAGCCGCCGCCCTGCACCATAAAGCCCGGGATCACGCGATGGAAAACGGTGTTGTTGTAGAAGCCATTGTTGACGTAATCAACAAAGTTCTTCGTGGAAATTGGGGCCTTTTGATTATTGAGTTCCAGCTCAATATTGCCAGCAGAGGTGGTCAGCAGCACGTGCGTATCTCCTTTTGCCGCCAGGGCAGAAGCAGAGAGCGTAGATAACGCAAACACGGTGGCGACCGCTGTCAAAGTACGTTTTAACATAAAAGATTCCTTACTTAAGGGCTACAGGCCGAAAGCTGATTGTAAAGAGGCGCTTATCCCTGCGCCAGCGTTTTACCTATTTTTACGCGTGCCGGGCCGACGCAAACGCTTTCGCCAGGCAAAAAACGGTGATATTCATCACGAATATCCTGAAATCGCTGGGGAAACTTGCATTATTTATTTAAGCAGATCACGAATCCAGCTAAACTGCCCGCGCTTAGCGTGAGCGTCCAGCCTCACAACTCTTGACTCCACGGGCCACAACTATGACTAATCGCGATCGAATCGGGCTTACCTGGATCAGCTTTTTCTCCTATGCGCTAACCGGCGCGGTAGTAATCGTCACCGGTATGGTATTGGAGAATATTGCTGACTATTTTCATCTGCCAGTTGCGCAGATGAGCAACACCTTCACCTTCCTGAACGCCGGCATTTTAGTCGCCGTGTTTCTTAACGCCTGGCTGATGGAAATCATTCCTCTGCGCCGACAGCTGATTTTCGGCTTCGTGCTGATGGTGCTCGCCATACTGGGGCTAATGACCAGCCACTCGCTGAGCGTCTTCTCGCTCTGTATGTTCGTGTTGGGCGTGGTCAGCGGCATCACCATGTCGATTGGTACTTTCCTCATCACCCATCTGTACGAAGGCCGTCAGCGCGGTTCGCGCCTGCTGTTTACCGACTCCTTCTTCAGCATGGCGGGCACTATTTTTCCCATTATCGCCGCCGCGCTGCTGGCGCGTTCGCTGCCGTGGTACTGGGTTTATGTCTGTATCGGCGTGATCTACCTGGCTATTTTTGTGCTGGCGCTCTGCTTTGAGTTTCCCGTGTTGGGCAAAAAAGCCGCCGTTCAGAACGTGGAAAAAGAGAAATGGGGCATCGGCGTGCTGTTCCTGTCTGTCGCCGCGCTCTGCTACATCCTCGGCCAGCTTGGCTTTATCGGCTGGGTGCCGCTGTACGCCACAAAAACCATGGGCATGGATCTGACCCAGGCTGGCGCGCTGGTCGGCAACTTCTGGACCGCCTATATGATCGGCATGTGGGCGTTCAGCGCCATTCTGCGCTTCTTCGATCCGCAGCGCATCGTCACCGTACTGGCGCTGCTGGCGACGGCGCTGATGTACTGGTTTATCAGCAGCAGCGACGCCAGCATGCTGAAGTGGATCATGATGAGCCTGGGCTTCTTCTCCAGCGCCATCTACACCACCATCATTACGCTGGGATCGCTCCAGACTAAAGTCTCTTCGCCAAAGCTGGTGAACTTTATTCTGACCTGCGGCACCGTTGGCACCATGCTGACTTTCGTGGTCACCGGCCCGATTGTGGATAAGCACGGCGCTCACGCGGCGCTCTCTACCGCCAACATGCTGTACGCGGTGGTGTTCGTGATGTGCCTGCTGCTGGGCTTCGTCAGCAAACACAAGCTGCACGGGCATATGTCCTCGCACTAACGGGAAAGGCCGGGAAACCGGCCTTTTTTATCAGCGCCGAAAATCCACTTTTTCGCTCTCCGCTAAATAAATTGTGCTCGCCGCAGGCTGCGTTTGTGCAATCACCCTTCCCTGACGAATCGAATAACGCGTCGGCACCTGACGCCGCAGCGCATCAAAACCGTTCTCCGCAGGCAGGATAATCAGGTTGGCGCTGTTGCCGCTCTGAATGCCGTAATCCTGCAGCTGTAGCGTCCGGGCGCTGTTATGCGTAATCAGCTTAATGCTTTCATCCAGCTGGCCGTACCCCATCAGCTGACAAACATGCATCCCCATATGCAGCACCTGAAGCATATTGGCGGTGCCGAGCGGATACCAGGGATCGAAAACGTCATCGTGGCCAAAGCAGACGTTGATCTCCGCCTCCAGCATCTCTTTTACCCGCGTTACGCCGCGCCGTTTGGGATAGCTGTCGAAGCGTCCCTGAAGATGGATATTCACCAGCGGATTGGCGACAAAATTAATGCCGGAAAGCTTCAGCAGCCGAAACAGACGCGAGGTATAAGCGCCGTTATAAGAGTGCATCGCCGTGGTATGGCTGGCGGTGACGCGGGCGCCCATTTTCTCGCGCAGCGCCAGCGCGGCGACGGTTTCCACAAAGCGCGACTGTTCGTCGTCGATTTCGTCGCAGTGCACGTCAATCATGCGCTGATACTTCTGCGCCAGCGCGAAAGTTTTATGCAGCGACTCCACGCCATACTCGCGCGTAAATTCAAAATGCGGGATAGCGCCAACCACGTCCGCGCCCAGCCGCAGCGCCTCTTCCAGCAGGGCTTCGCCATCGGGGTACGAGAGAATGCCCTCCTGCGGAAACGCGACGATCTGGATATCGACCCAGGGTGCCATCTCGCTTTTCACTTCCAGCATGGCCCGCAGCGCGGTAAGCGAGGGATCGGACACGTCTACGTGCGTGCGCACATGCTGGATACCGTTGGCGATCTGCCATTTCAGCGTCTGCCGCGCGCGGGTTTTGACATCTTCATGATCCAACATCGCTTTGCGCTCTGCCCAGCGCTCAATGCCTTCAAACAGCGTACCGGATTCATTCCAGGCCGGTTCGCCTGCGGTCTGGGTGGTATCAAGATGGATATGCGGCTCAATAAAAGGCGGAAAAGCCAGCCCGCCCTCCGCATCCAGCGATCCTTCCGGCGCGGCGCCGTGCGACTGGGGCGAGATCGTGGCGATTTTGCCGTCGCGGATAGCAATCTGCCAGAGTCCCTCACGCCACGGCAATCGCACATGGTGAATGCTTTTTAATGGAATAGCCTGCATAAACACGCTCCTGAACGTCGGTGGTTTTTTTAACCATACCATCCTTTGTGGCGGAGCGAGACGGGAGCAATACCAGTAAAATCCATAACTTACTTAAAAAAGCTTAAAAATCATCACTCTACCCATAAAGGGGTATTTAAAAACTGGCTTGATATACATCAATAACCCTGGAGTTTTGCGCGCTATTGTAGCGGCATTATTTTGTAATGTGAGGCACAAATGCGCACCCGACTCGTTATTATTGGCAACGGCATGGTAGGGCATCGCCTGCTGGAAGAGCTGGCCGAAAAGGCCGCGCCGGAGCAGTTCGACATCACGGTTTTTTGCGAAGAGCCTCGCGTGGCTTACGATCGCGTGCATCTCTCCGCTTATTTCACCCATCACAGCGCCGAGGCCCTTTCGCTGGTGGCGGAAGGCTTCTGCGAAAAGCATAAAATAAGCGTGCTAACTGGTGAAAAGGCCTTAACAATCGACCGCCAGGAAAAGGTGGTGTATTCCGACCAGGGCCGCGCGGTGAGTTACGATAAGCTGGTGCTGGCGACCGGCTCTTATCCCTGGGTGCCGCCAATTGCAGGCGCCGACGGGAACAGCTGCTTTGTTTATCGTACGCTGGACGATCTGGACGCAATCGAAGCCTGCGCCCGTAACAGCCGTAGCGGCGCGGTGATCGGCGGCGGTCTGCTGGGGCTGGAGGCCGCCGGCGCGCTGAAAAATCTGGGCATGGAAACGCACGTGGTGGAGTTCGCGCCCGTGCTGATGGCGGAACAGCTCGATCCGCTGGGCGGAAAGCTGCTGCGGAAAAAAATCGAAGGAATGGGCGTTGCCGTTCATACCAGCAAAAATACCCGACAGATTATTGACGGCCCGTCAGGCGGAAAAATCCTGCAGTTTGCGGATGAAAGCCAGCTGGCGGTCGATTTTATCGTGTTTTCCACCGGCATTCGCCCGCAGGATCGTCTCGCCAGAGAAGCCGGCCTTGCCATTGGCCCGCGCGGCGGCGTAGTGATTGACGACAGCTGCCGCACTACGGATGCAGATATTTACGCCATTGGCGAATGCGCCGCCTGGCAGGAACGCGTGTATGGCCTGGTGGCGCCGGGCTACAAAATGGCGCAGGTTACGGCAGACAGCCTGCTGGGTCGGGAGAACGCCTTTACCGGCGCGGATATGAGCGCGAAGCTCAAGCTGCTGGGCGTGGACGTCGGCGGTATCGGCGATGCGCACGGCCGGACGGAAGGCGCGCGCAGCTATCTCTACCTGGATGAAAACAAAGAGGTCTATAAGCGTCTGGTGGTCAGCGCGGACAATAAAAAGCTGCTGGGCGCGGTGCTGGTGGGCGATACCAGCGACTACGGCAATCTGCTGCAGCTGATGCTTAACGGCATCGAACTGCCGGACAACCCCGACACGCTGATCCTGCCCGCCCATGCGGGAAGCAAACCGGCGCTGGGCGTGGATTCGCTGCCGGAAACGGCGCAAATCTGTTCCTGCTTTGACGTCACCAAAGGCGACCTGGTGCTGGCGATCCACAACGGCTGCCATACCGTGGCGGCGCTGAAGGCGGAAACCAAAGCCGGCACCGGCTGCGGCGGCTGCGTGCCGCTGATGACCCAGGTGCTGAACGCCGAGCTGAGCCGCCAGGGCATTGAAGTTAACAGCCACCTTTGCGAACATTTTCACTATTCCCGCCAGGAGCTGTATCACCTGATCCGCGTGGAAGAGATCCAAACCTTTGAGCAGCTGCTTAGCAAATATGGCCAGGGCTACGGCTGCGAGGTCTGTAAACCCACGGTAGCGTCATTACTTGCCTCGTGCTGGAACGATTATGCCCTCCAGCCTTCGCTGGTGCCTTTGCAGGACAGCAACGACAGCTTTCTTGGCAATATTCAGAAAGACGGCACCTACTCCGTGATTCCGCGCTCTGCGGGCGGCGAGATCACCCCAGCCGGGCTGATAGCCATTGGCGAGGTTGCCAGCCGCTACGGCCTTTACACCAAGATCACCGGCTCGCAGCGCATCGGTCTGTTCGGCGCGCAGAAAGACGATCTGCCCGCCATCTGGCAGACGCTGATCGAAGCCGGTTTTGAAACCGGCCACGCCTACGCCAAAGCGCTGCGCATGGCGAAAACCTGCGTGGGCAGCAGCTGGTGCCGCTTCGGCGTCGGCGACTCTGTGGGGCTGGGCGTGGAGCTGGAAAACCGCTACAAGGGCATCCGCACGCCGCACAAGATGAAATTTGGCGTGTCGGGCTGCACCCGTGAATGCTCGGAAGCGCAAAGCAAAGATGTCGGCATCATCGCTACGGAAAAAGGCTGGAACCTTTACGTCTGCGGCAACGGCGGTATGAAGCCGCGCCACGGCGATCTGCTGGCGGCGGATCTGGATCGGGACACGCTTATCCGCTATCTGGATCGCTTTATGCTGTTTTATATCCGCACCGCCGATAAATTGCAGCGCACCTCGCTGTGGCTGGAGAGCCTGGACGGCGGCATCGACTATCTGCGCCAGGTCATTATCCACGACAAGCTGGGCCTCAACGCGCAGCTGGAGGCCGACCTGGCCCGCCTGCGCGAGCGCTTCGTCTGTGAGTGGCAGGCAACCCTTGCGCAACCGGAGCGGCTTGCCCGCTTCCGCCACTTTATCAACAGCGACAGCCGCGACCCGCTGGTGCAGAGCGTGCCGGAGCGTCAGCAGCACCGGCCCGCGCGGCCCGAAGAGCGTATTCCCGTTGTTATGGAGGAACAGCCATGAGCCAGTGGCATAGCGTTTGCCCTTTAGAAAGTATTCAGCCCGCCACCGGCGTTTGTGCGCTGGTGGCGGGAGAACAGGTTGCCCTGTTTCGCCCTCGCGCCGATGAAGCGGTGTTCGCCCTGAGCAATATCGATCCCTTTGCCCAGGCCAGCGTGCTCTCACGTGGCCTGATTGCCGAGCACCAGCAAAGCCTGTGGGTTGCCAGCCCGCTGAAGAAGCAGCGTTTTCGCCTGAGCGACGGCCTCTGTATGGAGGATGAGAGCCGCTCGATCCCCGCCTGGCCCGCCAGAGTCCGCGACGGCCTGGTGGAAGTGGCGATATAAGCCCTTCTCTCTTTTTCACGGCCGCGCATTGCGGCCCTTTTTTATTGCGAGCCTCCTGTGAACTGGTTTCCTCTTTTTTGCGACCTGCGCCATAAGACCGTCCTGCTGGTCGGCGGCGGCGCCGTGGCCGAGCGCAAAGCGCGGCTGCTGCTGAAGGCTGGGGCGGATGTCCGCGTCTGCGCCACGCATTTTTCCTCCCCCTTTTACGAATGGCAGCAGGCCGGGAAGCTGACGCTGCGGGAAGCGCGCTTCAGCCCTGAACACCTTGACGGCTGCTGGCTGGCAATAGCGGCGACGGACAGTCATGAGGTCAATCAGCAGGTCAGCGACTACGCCAGCGCCCGGCAGATGTTCTGCAACGTGGTGGACGCGCCTGCCCAGGCCAGCGCCATCATGCCTTCCGTGGTCGATCGTTCGCCGCTGATGATTGCCATTTCCAGCGCTGGCGACGCGCCGGTGATGGCTCGCCTGCTGCGGGAAAAAATCGAAGCGCTGTTGCCGCAGCATTTGGGCAAAGTTGCCGCGTGGGCGGGCGCGTTACGACCACGGGTAAAATCAACCTTTAACGAAGCCGGGCAGCGCAGGCGCTTCTGGGAAAAACTGTTCCACCACGACCGGCTGGCGCAAACGCTCGCCAACGGGGACGATAAGCAGGCGGAAAAGCTGACGGAAGCGCTGTTTAACGAGCCGCTGGCGCAACAGGGCGAAGTGGTGCTGGTCGGCGCCGGGCCAGGCGACGCGGGCCTGCTGACGCTGAAAGGGCTACAGCAGATCCAGCAGGCGGACGTGGTGGTTTACGACAGGCTGGTATCTGAAGAGGTGCTGGAGCTGGTCAGGCGCGATGCGGAAAGGATCTTCGTCGGTAAACGCGCGGGCTATCACTGCGTACCCCAGGAGGAGATCAATCAAATCCTGCTGGAGCAGGCGGGCCAGGGAAAACGCGTGGTGCGGCTGAAAGGCGGCGATCCCTTTATTTTTGGGCGCGGCGCGGAGGAGCTGGAGGCGCTGTCCGGATCGGGCATTCCTTTTTCCGTGGTGCCGGGCATTACCGCCGCGTCGGGCTGCTCGGCCTACAGCGGCATCCCGCTTACCCATCGCGATTATGCGCAGAGCGTGCGGCTGGTGACCGGCCACGTGCAGAAAAACGGTGAGCTGGACTGGCAAAACCTGGCGGCGGAGCGGCAGACGCTGGTGTTCTATATGGGTCTGACGCAGGCGGCGGAGATCCAGCGGCAGCTGCTGGCGCACGGTATGAGCGGCGGGATGCCGGTGGCGCTGGTGGAAAACGGCACCTCGACCCGACAACGCGTTGTGGCAGGGCAGCTGAGCGAGCTGGCCGAGCTGGCCACGCAGGCGCAAAGCCCGTCGTTGATTATCATCGGTCGGGTGGTGGCCTTACGCGAGCCGCTGCGCTGGTTTTAGCCAGCCCATAAAAAACGGCGCCCCGGACTGACTTTCAAGGGCGCCGTTCAGGTTAGCCGTTACGGCTGGGCGACAAAGCCTACGGCTTCGTAGACTTTTTTCAGCGTTTCCTGCGCCTGAGCGCGAGCTTTCACCGCGCCGTCACGCATAACCTGCTCCAGGAAAGCCTCATCATTGCGATAACGATGATAGCGCTCCTGCAGCTCGCTCAGCATCCCGGAAACCGCATCGGCTACCGCGCCTTTCAGGTGCCCGTACATCTGGCCTTCAAACTGCTTTTCCAGATCGGGAATGCTGGTGCCGGTCACGCCGGACAGGATATCCAACAGGTTAGAAACGCCCGCTTTGTTTTTTACGTCATAGCGCACGACCGGCGGCTCGTCGCCATCGGTCATGGCGCGCTTGATCTTCTTGACCACCGACTTCGGATCTTCCAGCAGGCCGATCACGTTGTTGCGGTTATCGTCCGACTTGGACATCTTTTTGGTCGGCTCCAGCAGCGACATGACGCGCGCGCCGGATTTCGGAATAAACGGCTCCGGCACCTTAAACACATCGCCATAGAGCGCATTGAAACGCGCGGCCACGTCGCGGCTCAGCTCCAGATGCTGCTTCTGATCTTCGCCAACCGGCACCTGCGTGGTCTGGTAAAGCAGGATATCCGCCGCCATCAGCACCGGATAATCGAACAGGCCCGCGTTGATATTCTCTTCATAGCGTGCGGATTTGTCCTTGAACTGCGTCATGCGGCTCAGCTCGCCGAAATAGGTATAGCAGTTCAGGATCCAGCTCAGCTGCGTGTGCTCCGGCACGTGCGACTGCACGAAGATAGTGCTTTTCTGGGGATCGATGCCGCAGGCCAGATAGAGCGCCAGCGTATCCAGGGTCGCTTTACGCAGCGCAGCCGGATCCTGACGTACCGTAATGGCATGAAGATCGACAATGCAGTAAATGCAGTTGTAGTCGTCCTGCATGCTGACCCACTGACGCAACGCTCCCATATAGTTACCGATGGTCAGTTCGCCGGAAGGCTGCGCGCCGCTAAATACGATGGGTTTCATCTTTTTCGTCCTGGTCGTTACAGCCCTAATGCGGGCAACAAATCGTTAAAATGGTCAAGCACCAGCGTCGGCTGGCTGCTCGCAATCGGCTCGCCGTAGTTATAGCCGTAGGTCAGCCCTACGCAGGGTGTGCCCGCCGCTTTCGCCGCCTGAATATCGTTGCGGGAATCGCCCACGAACAGCAGTTCGCCGGGCAGCAGGCCAAACTTGCCCAGCACCAGAAACAGCGGGGCCGGATGCGGTTTTTTCGCCGTCACGTCGTCGCCGCCGATAATCAGCGAAAAGCAGTCGTCAATGCCGAGCGAGGCCAGCAAAGGCGCGACAAACGGCGTCGGCTTGTTGGTCACGATAGCCATCGGCATCCCGGTGGCCGCCAGTTTTTGCAGGCCTTCTTTCACGCCGGGGAAGAGTTTACTGCCGCTTTCGACAACGACAGCATAATGCTTATCAAGCAGCACCCGCGCGTCGCGCAGCAGATCGCTTTCCGGCGCGTGTCCCAGCGCCCAGGTCAGCGCGCGTTCAATCAGCACGTCCGCGCCGTTGCCAATCCAGGTGGAGACGCGCGCCAGACCCGCCGCCGGAAGGTTGAGCGACTGCAAAGCGGCGTCTACCGCGCTGGTCAGGCCCGGCGCGCTGTCGGTCAGCGTGCCGTCAAGATCGAACGCCAGCGCGCGAATATCAGTGAAATGAGCCATGACGAGATTTCTCCAGTTCCGTGCGCATATCATCAATGACTTTTTTATAGTCAGGCTGATTGAAAATAGCGGATCCGGCCACGAACATATCGGCGCCGGCCGCGGCGATTTCGCCGATGTTTTCTGTCTTCACGCCGCCGTCCACTTCCAGGCGAATATCGTAGCCGCTTTGGTCGATTAGCTTACGGGCCTGGCGCAGCTTGTCCAGCGTGCCGGGAATAAACGACTGACCGCCGAAGCCCGGGTTAACGGACATGATCAGCACCACGTCGATTTTGTCCATAACGTAGTCCAGATAGCTGAGCGACGTGGCCGGGTTAAACACCAGCCCTGCTTTACAGCCATGCTCTCTGATCAGCTGTAGCGTGCGGTCAACATGCTCGGACGCTTCCGGGTGGAAGGTGATATAGCTGGCGCCAGCCTTGGCAAAATCGGGGATCAGGCGATCGACCGGTTTCACCATCAGGTGCACATCGATCGGGGCGGTAATGCCGTAATCACGCAGCGCTTTCAGCACCATCGGCCCCATAGTCAGATTGGGCACGTAGTGATTATCCATGACGTCGAAATGCACGACATCGCCACCGGCAGCCAGCGCTTTGGCCGTGTCTTCGCCCAGGCGAGCAAAGTCTGCAGACAGAATTGACGGAGCGAGCAAAAACTTTTTCATCCATTTCTCCCAATTTAGCGCGCCTGGCGACAGGCACGTAGTGCTGTTGAGGATCAGTCGCTGCTAAACAGCGCCAGCAGCTCGTTGACCTGCAAACGCCCGCTGCCGCTGCGGCTGATCGAGCGACGAGCTTTAATCTGATGCAGCTGAGCGGCCTGATACCACTCGCGGGTCAGCGGCGTATCGTGATTGGAGATCAGTACCGGAATACGGCTTTCACGCGCCAGCTTCTCCGCCAGCTCCGCCAGGTGCTGCTGCTGCGCCAGGCTAAAGCTGTTGGTGTGGTAAGCGGTGAAATTTGCCGTGGCCGACAGCGGCGCATAGGGCGGATCGCAGTAGACCACCGATCCCGGCTCCGCCCGACCCAGCGTATCAGCGTATGATTCGCAGATAAAGGTGGCGTTTTGCGACCGCTCGGAGAACCAGTACAGCTCATCCTGAGGAAAATAGGGTTTGCGGTAGCGGCCAAAAGGTACGTTAAACTCGCCGCTTAAATTGTAGCGGCACAGTCCATTGTAGCAGTGGCGGTTAAGGTACAAAAACAGCACGCTGCGGCGCCAGGCATCAGTAGATCGATTAAACTCCAGCCGGCGAGCGTAGTAGAACTCAGCGTCGTTGCTTTCGGTCGTGAACAGCTGGCTGGCATCCGCCACAAACTCGTCCGCGCGATCTCTTACCACGTTGTACAGGTTGATCAAATCTTTGTTGATATCCGCCAGCACGTAGCGCGAGAAATGCGTATTGAGGAATACGGACCCTGCGCCAACGAAGGGTTCAATCAGGCAATCCCCTTCCGGCAGGTGACGCTGGATATCGTTAAGCAGCGGGAACTTGCCGCCCGCCCATTTTAAAAAAGCGCGATTTTTTTTCATGCCGTCGTTTTATTACACTTACTCTTCTGGCTGCGGTTACACCGACAGCATATCTGCGCTTTAAATTACCAGCCCGCATAACGCGGGCTGGCAGAGAACATCGTCAGGCTCAATAGCCGTTAATTTGCTGACTCTTTTTTCACCTGGCTGACAGGTTTCACCCAGGGGTTTTTCGCCTGCACCTCTGACGGCAGCGAAGCTACCGCGCGTTTTGCATCTGCCGGCGTGGCGTAAGCGCCGCTTACCAGTACGTACCAGGGCTGGCCGTTGCGCGTGGTTTTATACACGTGATAGCCGCTCAGGTTCTGCTTTTTCGCCCAGGCGTTAAGCGTATCGGGACGCGAAGCGCTGCTCAGCTGCAACGTATAGTTGCCGCCGGTTACCGCAGCAGGCGCGGCTACCGGCGCGCTGTGGCTCTCTTTCGCGACCGGTTTCGCCGCCGCAGGTTTGTGCGTGGCGGGTCTGGTGTGCTGCTGAGGCGCGGCAGGCTGACGCGTAGCCGAACGTGCAGGCGCAGGCTGAGACGTCTGCGGCGCGGTGACCGGTTTGCCAGCCGTGCCGCCGCCCGCAACGGTCGCCGGTGCCAGCGGCAGCGAGCTGCCCTGCATATCCGTGCTGGCCGCATCCACCTGATTCTGCTGGTTAGAGAGCGCGCTATTGAGATCGCCCGGCAGCTCGACGCGCTGTTGGCCCGCCGGGGTCTGCACGGGCTGCGCTTCGGTCGGCGTGGAGGCGACCGGCGGGGCACTCAGTTCCTGAGGTGCATTACCGGATGCGGCTGAGCCCTCGGCAGGCTGCCCGCCCGCGCCAGAGGCGCTTGCATCAGCGCCAGGCTGCTGCGCGCCGCTCTGTCCGCTCATGGAAGAAGAGCCGGTCAGATCGATATTTTTATCGCTGCCGCCGGAGGTGGCCGGCGTCTGGGCGGCTTTTTTATCGCCGCTGTCCGACGAGTTCAGCGTTGAACCGATGCCAAGCACGATCAGCAGCAGCACCAGCACGCCTACCCCCATCATCAGATGCTGGCGTGATACCGGCACCTTAGGGGCAGAGGACGTTTTTCGCGCTCGCTGTGGACGGCGATCGCTGGTATCAGGCTTTAACTCATCTTCCGGTTTAAAATCGTCCATTTCACCTCCTCCGGTAAAGCAGCCGCGCCGCTTTACGTGTACGCCAGTAGTTAACTAACGGCTCAGGCCGGTTTCTGACAGTCGTTAATCGCTGCCAGCACCGTATCATGCGCAACGCCGCCGCGCACGCAGGCCTGTCCTAAAGCCAGCGGCAGCACCAGACGCAGCTCGCCCGCCAGCACTTTTTTATCACGCAGCATATGCGGCAGATAATCCGTCGCCGCCATGCTCTCCGGGCCGTGCACCGGCAGTCCGGCACGCTGCAGCAGGCTGATGATCCTGTCGGTATCGCCAGCGGAAAACTCGCCCAGCCGCTCTGCGGTACGCGCGGCCATCACCATGCCAGCCGCCACGGCCTCGCCATGCAGCCAGTTACCGTAGCCCATATGCGCTTCGATGGCGTGTCCGTAAGTGTGGCCCAAATTCAGCAACGCGCGCTGCCCCATTTCGCGCTCGTCGGCGGCGACGACCTCGGCTTTCAGCTCGCAGCAGCGGCGAATACAGTAGGCCATCGCCTTGCCGTCCAGCGCCAGCAGCGCATCCAGGTTAGCTTCCAGCCAGCAGAAGAACTCACCGTCGAGGATGATGCCGTATTTGATCACTTCCGCAAGACCTGACGCCAGCTCGCGAGCGGGCAGGCTGCTCAGGCAGTTGATATCGATCACTACCGAAGCCGGCTGATAGAACGCGCCGATCATGTTCTTGCCAAGGGGATGATTAACGGCCGTTTTGCCGCCAACGGAGGAGTCCACCTGCGACAGCAGCGTGGTAGGAACCTGAATAAATCGCACGCCGCGCTGGTAGCTGGCCGCCGCGAAACCGGTCAGATCGCCAATCACGCCGCCGCCCAGGGCAATCAGCGTGGTATCGCGACCGTGCGGTTTTTCCAGCAGCGCGGTAAAGACCCGATCCATCACCGCCAGCGTTTTGTGCTGCTCGCCATCGGGCAGGATCACCTGGTCCACTTCTATACCAGTGCTTTCCAGCTGCTGACGAACAGGTTGAAGATAGAGCGGTGCCAGCGTGTCGTTAGTGACCAGCATTGCCCGCTCGCCCGCCTTAAGCGGCCAAAAAGAAGCCGGATCGTTAAACAGTCCGGCAGCGATGGTAATGGGGTAACTGCGTTCCCCCAGAGTGACGGTAATCTTCTCCATGAAGCACTCCTTTTCGGCCCGCAGGCGGAGCAGAGCCGCTAGCTCTTTTCCAGCATGTTAATGATTTGATTTGCGACGACTTTAGCACTTTGGTCATCGGTACGAATGGTGACGTCAGCAATCTCTTCATACAGCGGATTACGTTCGTCCGCCAACGCTTCCAGCACTTCGCGCGGTGGAGAATCCACCTGCAGCAAAGGACGCTTTTTATCGCGCTGCGTACGAGCCAGCTGTTTTTCGATCGTGGTCTCCAGATAGACCACCACGCCGCGAGCGGAAAGACGGTTGCGTGTTTCGCGAGACTTAACGGAACCGCCGCCGGTCGCCAGGACAATGCCCTGCTTCTCGGTGAGTTCGTTAATGATCTTTTCTTCGCGATCGCGGAAGCCTTCTTCGCCTTCGACGTCGAACACCCAGCCCACATCCGCTCCGGTACGTCGCTCAATTTCTTGATCGGAATCGAAAAATTCCATATTGAGTTGCTGAGCTAACTGACGCCCAATAGTGCTTTTGCCGGCACCCATAGGCCCAACCAGAAAGATATTGCGTTTCTCTGCCATTTTTTCGGTATTACTAAGACAATTCGTTAATGATACCCCGTCCTACAGCGGACAGGACATGAACTGAAACCTCATGAGCGATAGTGCGAGAGTCAGAGGAAAATTATCTCAACACTGAAGGTGTTTTGGCAACCGATTAAATTGACCTTGCCCATTGCGCCCACAGCTGGCGCGTTCAGTCCGCTTCATTTATCACGCCGATGTCACAGCATCGGTTACGCCGGTTGCGCACGATAAAAAACGGGTAAATGCTTTTTCTTAAAGCCAAACCGAGGCCTGTAATTCAAAAATCGCTAAACCTTGTAAGCTAATTCCGCCCTTGCGTCAAACGCATATGGCTGCAATCCGCTAAAAAAGCACTCGCTCGCTCAGTTTGTTACAAAAAAGCTTTACTCGTCACGAATCAGTCTTGGGGTTATGAAGATCACCAGCTCACGTTTTTTTTGGCCGGTAGTCGCATGGCGAAAAAGCGCGCCCAACAGCGGTACAGAGCCAAGAAACGGCACCTGGCTCTGCCCTTTTGCGCGCTGCTGCTGGAAGATGCCGCCCAGCGCCAGCGTTTCACCATCTTTCAGCGTGACCTGGGTCTGGATCTCCTGTTTATCGATGGCGATATATTCGCCCTCGCCGCTGCGTACCGTACTGCCGGGCAGGTTCTGGCTGATATGCAGCTTTAGCATGATGCGGCCGTTCGGCTGCACGTAAGGCGTTACGTCCATGCCTAAGACCGCCTCCCTGAACTCCACGCTGGTTTTACCGTTGCTACCGCTGGAGACCTCATAGGGGATTTCGGTGCCCTGTTTAATACTGGCGGGCTGCTGATGCGAGGTGAACAGTCGGGGACTGGCGATAATCTCCAGTTTGTTTTCCTGCTCCAGCGCGTTCAGCTCCAGATCCAGCATCCTGCCGTTCAGGCGCGCCAGGGTAAAGCCTAAGGCCAGTGCGGGATTAGCCACCGGCAGATCAACGCGCAGCTGGCTGACCCGCAGCGCGCGGGCGATCTGCTCTTCGCCGCCCAGGCCCCAGCGCACGCCCAGCTCGCGCAGGCTCTCTTCGCTGAGGGTAACGATATGCGCGGCGAGTTCGACCTGCTCCAGCGGCGTATCCAATGCCGTGACCCAGCGCTGGATCTCGTTCAGCGCGGCTCGGGTGTCGCGCAGGATCAGGCTGTTGGTGCGTTTATCTACCGTCACGCTGCCGCGCGAACTCAGCAGCTTCGCCTGCGCGCTCTGCAGGCTGCCGTAGACTTTTTCCGCCTCTGCATAGCGCAGCGGCAACGCCAGCGTATCAAGCGGCAGCGCCTTTTCCGCCTCCTCCCGCTCAAGCGTTTGCCGTCGCTGCTGCTCTTCCTGCCAGCCCTGCGGGAAAACCAGCAGCACGTTGCCTTCTTTATTCACCTTCAGCTTCGCCAGGCGGGAAACCAGCGTCAGCGCCTGCTGCCAGCTGACCTCTTTTAAACGGACGGAAAGCCGTCCCTCGACGCCGGGCGCAACCAGCAAATTCAGCTGCTGATAGTCCGCCAGCGCCTGAAGAATTTGCCCGACAGGCGCGTCATCGAATGCCAGGGAAAGCGGCGCCGGGCTGCCCCGCAATGGCGTTGCCAGCCATAGCGGCAGCAGGAGAAGAACTTTCCACAGGCGAATGTGTTTCATAAAGGCTTCCTTGCAAGTTAATCCTTAAAGGCGCGCTGCACGGCGTGGCGGCCGCCAGCGTAATGCCCAGCGCGGTGACGTCCCGCAGCTGCCAGTAAGCGTCCGGCCAGCTCTGCGCAGCCCATAATTTACCGCTGCCGCTACGGGTCACCAGCCAGGCGCGGTAGTTCGCTGGCCGACCGATGATGCCGCGCAGCTGCGGCGGCGGCATGGGTAACAGGGGGTCACAAAACATGTTTTCCGGCGGCGAAAAGGGATCGCGGGCCGCCAGCGCGCTACACCCCAGCAGCAGCGCAGCCACCAGTATTACCGGGCGTTTTAGCCAATCTTTTAAAAAGGCACTAGCGTTCATATTGCACCACCAGATTTAACCGCAGCTGTTCATCCACCCGCTTCAGGCTGAACTGCGCCAGCCTGACGGCGGGTTGCCGCTCGCTCAGATAGCGAAACGCGGACTGCAGCTGCGGCCAGCTAAGCAGCAGGGTTAATTCGCCGCCCTGAGGCGTTGGCTGCCAGCCCTGTAAACGGTTGCCCGCCGCCTCGCTCAGCTGTAGCCACGAGAAAGGCCGCGCCGCCCCAGGCCGTAACGCCAGTTGCAGGCCAGCGATATCCGCTTCGGCTTCGTGCAGCGAGCTTCGCTGTTGCAAATTGTGCAGCAGCAGCCGATAGCGCTTGTGCTCCTGTTGCCGCTGCTGCGCCACCTGTAAAGCCTGCTGCTGAAGAGGCCGCAGCCAGACCTGGCGTACCATCAGCGCGCCCGTGATAAAGCAGAGCACCAGCAACAGCAGCCTTAGCCAGAACGGCAAAGCGAGCCAGCGATGCAGCAGAACGCTACTCATGTTCCTGTTCCGGCAGCGTGGCCTCCAGGCTGAAGCGGATAATGCCCTTTCCGTCGCGGCTGAGCCTGCCGGTGTTGACCTGTTGAAACAGGTGAAACCGCTCTAACTGCTGACGAAACGCCTCAACTTCAGCCAGCCGCAGGCAAAATCCGGTGACGGTCAGACTCTGCGCGGTTTTGCTGATTTCGCTCAGCCAGAGCGCCGCTGGCAGGGTTGCGGCCAGGTCACGCGTAAATGCCTGCCACTCGCGCAGGCGCGCCTGCCTGCCTTCACTGATGGCCAGCGCGCGTCGAAGCGTATCGCGCCGGGCTTCCAGACGAGCCAGGCGAGCGCTGAGCCTGTCGAGCTGGTCGTTGGTTTCTTTCAGCCAGCGCAAGCCGGTCTGCTGCCGCTTGCCGAGCGTCTGCTGCTCCAGTAAGGGCATCGTCAGCGCGAGCAACAGAACCAGTAGCGCCATAAGCAACAGGCCGTCGCGGCGCAGCTGTTGGCGCTGCCGCTGCCGACGCCAGGGAAGAAAATTTACCCAGACCATCAGGCGTCCTCCGGCCGCAGCGCCAGCCCGGCGGCCAGCGCAAAAGCGCCGCTGTACGCGGGCAACGGCAGCGACTTAAAAGCGAAAGCCGCCAGCGGCTCCAGCCACAGCGCATTGGCAGGCAGCGCTTCCGGCAAGGCCGAGCTATAGTAAAGCGTGGCCGCATCGGCGAGGTATTTTTCGCGCAGCGCCGCCAGGTTGGCCGCTTCATCAGCGGGACACCACCCCCATGGCGGCTGTAGCCGCGCGCCAAACCAGAGCCAGTGGTCGGGTAAACGGTGCACCAGCACGGCATCCGGGCTGAGCCGCAGGCTTTGCGCCAGCGCAAACAGCGCGGCCGGGGCCAGCTCCAGCACCCGAGGGTTGAGTCCCGCCGTCTTCAGCATCGATAGCCAGTCATGAACCGCGTCCCGGCGGGCGGCGGTCAGCCACAGCTGCCCGCTGTCGGCAGCTGCCTGGCGGTAGTCAAGCGCAAGTTTTTCAGGCTCTATCGGAAAAAATCGCTTCGCCGCGGCCGCGATATAGCTGCTACGCTCTGGTTCACGCAGTGAGGTTTGCGGCAGCGCCAGCGCGTGCTGCAACGCCAGCCGGGCGGGAAAGCCGACGCGCAGCGAGATCTGCCGCGGCAGCCGTTTTCGCCACTGTCGCAGCAGGGGAATAAGCGGGTCGGGCCGTTGCACCAGCCCGTTGGTTAACGTATCGTGCGGCAGCGCATGTTGCCACCAGTGGCGCAGTTGCCAGCCGTTACGACGGTATTGAATACCCAGGGCGCAAAGCTGTCCGTTCTGAATATCCAGGCCGACTTGCCATGTCTGAAATGCCATTTCGCGCGGTCTCCCTGCTCAGTAGAAAAATGATGTATCCAGGCCTCTGGCTTGCCTTTATACTACCGCGCGATTGTTTATAAACTGTCCAGGCGACTTAAGATGGAAAATATCAGGTGAAGTTCGTAAAGTATTTTTTGATCCTTGCAGTGTGTTGCATTTTGTTGGGAGCCGGCTCGATTTATGGTCTGTATCAGTACATACAGCCGCAGCTGCCCGACGTCGCCACGCTGAAAGATGTCCGGCTGCAAACGCCCATGCAGGTCTACAGCGCGGATAACGAGCTGATTGCTCAATACGGCGAAAAGCGCCGCATCCCGTTAAAGCTTGGGCAGATCCCGCCCGTCATGGTCAAGGCCTTTATCGCTACCGAAGACAGCCGCTTTTATGAGCATCACGGTATCGATCCTATCGGCATTTTCCGCGCGGTAAGCATTGCGCTGGTTTCCGGCCACGCTTCCCAGGGCGCCAGTACCATCACGCAGCAGCTGGCCCGTAACTTTTTCCTCAGCCCCGAGCGTACGCTGATGCGTAAAATCAAGGAGGCTTTTCTCGCCATTCGCATTGAGCAAATGATGAGCAAAGACGAAATCCTTGAGCTTTACCTGAACAAAATCTATCTGGGCTACCGCGCCTACGGCGTGGGCGCTGCCGCACAGGTCTATTTCGGCAAAAATGTCGATCAATTATCGCTGGGCGAGATGGCGATGATCGCCGGTCTGCCTAAAGCGCCATCGACCTTTAACCCGCTCTATTCCCCTACTCGCGCGCTGTCTCGTCGCAACGTCGTGCTCAGCCGCATGCTGGATCAGAATTACATTACGCAGGCGCAGTATGACGAAGCGCGCCTTTCGCCGCTGGAAGCGCACTATCACGCGCCGGAAATCGCCTTCTCCGCCCCTTATCTGACCGAGATGGTGCGTCAGGAGATGGTGAAACGCTACGGCGACAACGCGTATAACGACGGCTTTAAAGTCACCACGACCATTACCCGTAAATTACAGTTGGGCGCGCAGAAAGCGTTGCAGGACAACGTGCTGAATTACGATATGCGTCATGGCTACCGCGGCCCGGCCAACGTGCTGTGGAAAGTCGGCCAGACCGCCTGGGGCCGTACGGAGATCCTGAAAACGCTGAAGGCGCTGCCGGTTTACGGCCCGCTCTTCCCGGCGGTGGTAACCGAAGCCAACCGCGAAGAAGCCACGGTACTGATGCGCGACGGCAGCAGCGTGACGCTGAACCTGGCTGGCGTACGCTGGGCGCGGCCTTATAAATCCGATACCGTCCAGGGCCGCACGCCGACTTCCGTGACCGAAGTGGTGCAGCCGGGCCAGCAGATTTGGGTACGCCAGATGGATACCGGCTGGTGGCTGGCGCAGGTGCCGGACGTTAACTCGTCGCTGGTTTCGCTGGATCCGCACAACGGCGCCGTTCGCGCACTGGTAGGCGGTTTCGACTTTAACCTGAGCAAATTTAACCGCGCGACCCAGGCGCTGCGCCAGGTAGGCTCGAACATCAAGCCGTTCCTGTATACCGCAGCGATGGATCGCGGGCTGACGCTGGCCTCTATCCTGAACGACGTGCCGATCTCCCGCTGGGATGCCGGCTCGGGCGCCGACTGGCGGCCAAAAAACTCACCGGCGACCTACGACGGCCCGATCCGCCTGCGTCAGGGGCTGGGTCAGTCCAAGAACGTGGTCATGGTGCGCGCTATGCGTGCGATGGGCGTTGATTACGCCGCGCAGTATCTGCAACGCTTTGGCTTCCCGGCGCAGAATATCGTGCACACCGAATCGCTGGCGCTTGGCTCCGCTTCGTTTACGCCATTGCAGATGGTGCGCGGCTATTCGGTGATGGCCAACGGCGGCTTCCTGGTCGATCCTTTCTTTATCAGCAAGATCGAGGATGAACAGGGCAATACGCTGTTTGAAGCCAGGCCGAAAGTAGCCTGCCCGGAATGCAATCTGCCGGTGATTTACGGCGAGACGCAGAAAGCGGTAGCGCTGAATGAAGACAGCGTGGAAAACCCGACGGTATCGCAGCAGGGCGGCAACGCAGTCGTTCCGCAGCCGCAGCTGGAGCAGGTTTCCCAGCCGCCACAGCAGGATGAACAGTACGCGCCGCACGTGATCAACACGCCGCTCTCTTTCCTGATCAAAAGCGCGATGAACTCCAATATCTTTGGCGAACCGGGCTGGATGGGCACCGGCTGGCGCGCAGGACGCGATCTGAAGCGCAACGATATCGGCGGTAAAACGGGCACCACCAACAGCTCGAAAGACGCCTGGTTCTCAGGCTATGGTCCGGGCGTGGTGACCTCTGTGTGGATCGGCTTTGACGATCACCGCCGCGATTTGGGCCGAACGACCGCTTCCGGCGCGATTAAAGATCAGATTTCAGGCTATGAAGGCGGCGCGAAGAGCGCTCAGCCAGCGTGGGACGACTACATGAAGGTCGCGCTGGATGGCGTACCGGTGCAGCCGCTGACGCCGCCTGAAGGCGTGGTTACCGTCACCATCGATCGCCGTACCGGCAAGCTGGCCAACGGCGGCGGTAATACCCGTCAGGAGTACTTTATCAACGGCACACAGCCGACCGAGTATTCCGTCCATGATGTCGGCACCACGCTGATGGACAACGGCGAAAGCCACGAGCTGTTCTGATGCCGGGCCCTGTCGCCCGTGCCTGATGGCCACAAAAAAGCCCGGTTTTTACCGGGCTTTTCTTTGGAATGCTGTCGCGTTTTTAGTAGCTCAGCCGCCCCTGGCGAATCAACCACTCCCGCACCATAAACAGCGCGCTGACGTTGCGCGCCTCGCAAAAATCAGGCTCCTGCAGCAGCGCCATCAGGTTATCCAACGGCCAGCGAACCTGCGGCAGCGGTTCCGGCTCGTCGCCTTCCAGCCGCTCTTCGTAAAGATCTTCCGCCACGATGATATTCATCTTGCTGGAAAAATAGGACGGCGCCATGGTGAGCTTGCCCAGCCATTCCTGCTGACGCGCGCCAAAACCTACCTCTTCCTTCAGCTCGCGGTTGGCGGCTTCCGCAGGCGTTTCGCCCGGATCGATCAGGCCTTTAGGGAACCCCAGCTCATAATTTTCCAGTCCGACGGCATATTCCCGGATAAGAATAAGATGGTTGTCCACAATGGGGACGATCATCACGGCTTCACGTTCAGTGGGTTTCATTCGCTCATAAACGCGCTCAGCACCGTTGCTGAACACTAAATCCACGGCCTCCACGGTAAACAGACGCGACCGCGCGACGGTTTCAACATTCAGGATTTTAGGTTTTTGCAGTTGTCCGGTCATAGTGGCCCCAGGGAAAAGCCAAAAAAATGAGCGTAATAGCTCGCCAGTCGCGGTAAATTTACCGACAGTTACGCTATTGTGCGGCAGTGAAAGAAGGTTGCCAATCAGCGCATGAATTATTTTACACCGTTATAACAAATCCACCCGTAAGTAATTAAAAAGTTTTAAAAAAGTCAATGCGTGTTTTACAAAATAAGAATATACCGATATTGCTACGGCCTATGGCTTGTTACCATCTCGCTCGGGGCTAATCTACTATTATTCTAATTTTATGATTTTGCGCGTTATTTTATTAAACTTCGCGGATTGCCAGCGCTGCCTGAAGCCGTCACAATATCGATATAACTATGATTCAGGCCGGTAATTTCCAGCACAATGGCAGGAGCAGGATGGCAGGGAGAAAAGCATGAGCACAATAGTCATTATATTGGCTGTAATGCTGGCCTGTTCACTCGGAGCGGGTTGTTTTTTCTGGTACGCTATGCGGCATCGCCCGCCGTTGGCGAAACCGCTGCCATTCATTAGTCCGCCTTTTCGCAAGCTGAGCGACGACGAGCGTAAAGCCGTTGAACGCTACATCGGCTCTTTAGCGAAGCACCGCAGCATTCCGCTTCCCGGCGGCAATACACATGCAAACGATAATCTGGCGCTAACCTCGCAAAGCAGCAACGTCTATCCGGTTACCCGCTCTATTACCCGCTACGGCCTTTCCACCGACGATCCGCACAAATGGCGTTACTATCTGGATGCGGTTGAAGTGCATCTGCCGCCGCTGTGGGAACAGTACATCGCCGAAGAAAATTACGTCGAGCTGATCAAAACGCAAACTATTCCGCTGGTGGTTTCGCTCAACGGGCATTCGCTGGTCAACTACGTTTACGAGCCGCCTGCGCTGGGGACGGTAACGCGGCCTGCGGCGCAAAACGCCTCGATCAGAAAAGAAGAAAGCGAAAACATTGAGCTGCTTAGCGTGCGTAAAGAGACGCCTGAAGAGTATATGCTCAGCCGTCCCGACGGCACGCGCGAGGCGGTAGCTATCAGCCTGGGGCTGCTGCTGCTCTTTTTTAGCCTGATTAGCCCGGCGGTAATGATGCCGTGGCTGGTGGTCACCGCGCTGGTCATTATCCTTATCAGCGCCTGGTCGCTCTGGCGGCGGCCAGGCGAGAAAGACCTGCGGGAAATCCACTGCCTGCGCGGCGCGCCCAAACGCTGGGGTCTGTTCGGCGAATCCAACCAAGGCCAGGTCAGCAATATTTCACTCGGCATTATCGATCTGATCTATCCTCCCCACTGGCAGCCTTACGTGGCGCACGATTTAGGCCAGCCTACCGAAGTGGATATCTATCTTAACCGTCAGGTCGTGCGTCAGGGCCGCTTTCTGTCGCTACAGGATGAAGTCCGCAATTTCCCTATTCATCGCTGGCGCAAAAACCTGGTGCTGGCTACAGGTTCGCTGCTGGTGCTGGTGCTGCTGGTTTTTCTGGTGCCGCTAAGTATGCCGCTCAAGCTAAGCATCGCCTGGCTGAAAGGCACAGAAAGCGTCCAGGTGCACAGCGTGGGCGATCTGGAAAACGTTGCCTTGCGCATCGGCGACTCCCTTAAAGTCAGCGGTGAAGGCATGTGTTCAGTCCCGGCGACCTATCAGGGCAACCGCAGCTACGCGTTTATGCCTTTCGACTGTTCGGCCGTCTACTGGAATAACGCCGCTCCCCTGCCCCAGCCGCAGTCGGATATTATCGATAAGGCTACCGCCCTGCTGAACACCACCAGCCTGCAGCTGCATCCACAGAACAGCACCGATCCCAAGCTTAATCCGCAGCTCGCCACGGCTATCCAAAAATCAGGCATGATCCTGCTGGATGACTTTTCCGATATCGTGCTGAAAACGCAGGATCTGTGCAGCCAGGAGCAGGACTGCGTCAGGCTGAAAAACGCGCTGGTCAACCTTGGCAACGCTAAAGACTGGGAAACGCTGGTGCGTCGGGCGGACTCTGGCGCGCTGGCCGGCACCAATGTGCTGCTGCGACCGGTCAGCGCCGAAGCGCTGGAAAACCTGGTTAACACCGCCACCTCTTCGTTTTTCTATCGGGAAACAAGACGCGCGGCGGAAGCGCTTAACAGCCCGCCGCCCGGCGGTTTTCTGATCCTCAGCGATGAAGGCCGCCAGCTGGTCAATCAGCAGGCGCCCGGCATCTCCCTGTTCGACTTCAACGCGCCCGACCAGTGGCCGGAATTACAGCGCCTGGCGGGAATGCTGCTGCACACGCCGTTTTCCGCCAGCGGCATCGTGACCAGCATTACCACCGACGCCAACGGCACGCGGCATATCGCGCTGCACAGCGAGCCGGACGCCACCCGACTGGGCCACTATCTCGGCACCACCTTGCTGCTGCTGATCGTTGCCTTAAGCTTTATCTTTAACGGTCTGCTGGCCCTCAGACGTATTCATCTCAATCGCGTGCGCACCACGGCGATTCAGGACTATTACGATAAGTGTTTTAACCCCGCGCTAAGCACGCCGCAGACTATCCGACCGCTGTTCTGAGCCCGTCGGTTTTATGCTATTTTTAAGGTTATCGTCCTCTCTGCGCCATCCCGCATGACGCTCTCCGGCTTAAGCCGGAGAGGCACCTTGATTTCCGACAGGCAACCCATACATAGGGATATTCCCAAACAGGAGCAGCGATGAAAGAGAAATCCGCAGAAGCGGTTCGGCTCGATAAATGGCTGTGGGCCGCTCGCTTCTATAAAACCCGCGCGGTCGCACGTGAGATGATTGAAGGCGGCAAAGTGCACTACAACGGCCAGCGCAGCAAGCCGAGCAAGCTGGTGGAGCTGAACGCCCAGCTAACCTTACGCCAGGGCAATGATGAACGTACGATCATCGTTCTGGCAACGGGCGACCAGCGTCGTCCGGCCGCGGAAGCCCAGCAGATGTATGCCGAAACGGCTGAAAGTATTGAAAAGCGGGAAAAGATAGCGCTGGCGCGAAAAATGAACGCGTTGACTATGCCGCATCCTGACCGTCGCCCTGACAAAAAAGAGCGCCGGGACCTGATGAAATTTAAAAATTCTGGCGACGAATAAGCTTGCCACAACGAGAGAGAATTATGGCTCATCAAGACCAAATGCACCGTTATCTGTTTGAAAATTACGCCGTACGCGGCGAACTGGTGACGGTTTCCGACACCTGGCAGCAGATTATCAACGGTCACGATTACCCGCTGCCGGTACAGAAAGTGCTGGGCGAGCTGCTGGTCGCCACCAGCCTGCTGACCGCCACGCTGAAGTTCGACGGCGACATCACCGTGCAGCTTCAGGGCGACGGCCCGCTGAACCTGGCCGTGATCAACGGTAACAATCGTCAGGAAATGCGCGGTGTGGCCCGTGTTAACAGCGAGATCGCGCCGGACAGCAGCCTGAAAGAGATGGTCGGCAACGGCTACCTGGTGATCACCATCACGCCGGCCAAAGGCGAACGCTATCAGGGCGTGGTTGGGCTGGAAGGCGAAACCCTGGCCAAGTGTCTGGAAGACTACTTTATGCGTTCGGAGCAGCTGCCGACCCGCCTGTTTATCCGTACCGGCGAAGCGGAAGGCCAGGCTGGCGCAGGTGGTATTCTGCTGCAGGTTCTGCCCGCGCAGGACGCCAAAACAGAGGACTTCGAGCATCTGGCGACGCTGACCGACACCATTAAAACGGAAGAGCTGCTGGGCCTGCCGGCCAACGAAGTGCTGTGGCGACTGTATCATCAGGAAGAAGTCACGCTCTACGATCCGCAGGACGTGATCTTCCGCTGCACCTGTTCGCATGAACGCTGCGGTGAAGTTCTGCGCAGCCTGCCGGAAGAAGAAGTGAATGAGATCCTGGCCGAAGACGGCAAGATCGATATGCATTGCGACTACTGCGGCAGCCACTATATTTACGATGCTGTAGATATCGCAGCGATCCGCAACGACTCTGCCGCCGGCGACGAGCGCGTGCACTGATAATACTGCGCCGTCGCCAGGCGGCGCATCTCTCTGACCATCCTATGCCTTTTTACCGTAGTCATTCCGCAAAACCCTTACGCAAATGCATACGCTGAGGCGATAATAAGCGTTTCATGTGTCGCCTCTCATTTCTGCCTCCTGTTGCTTTTCCTCTGCCTTTAGCCGTGTAAACTGCGCGCGATCGCAATTTACACTTTATTAAGAATTTGATAACCACTACGGTTAACGGCACGTGATTTCCCTTCATCTGTAATTACAACCGACCCGACAAAGGAGCAGTAACATGCGTGACCTGACCCAGCAGGATCTCGTCGATTATGGCATCACGGACGTGGTTGAGATCCTTTACAACCCGGATTTCGACACGCTGTACAGGGAAGAAACGCGTCCCGAACTGAGCGGATATGAACGCGGTATCGAAACGCAATCCGGCGCGATTGCCGTCGATACCGGCATCTTTACCGGCCGTTCCCCCAAAGATAAATATATCGTGCGTGACGAGACAACTCGCGACACGCTGTGGTGGAACGATCAGGGCAAAGGCAAAAATGACAACCAGCCGCTTTCGCAGGAAATCTGGCAGGATCTGAAAGCCAAAGTCACCAAACAGCTCTCCGGCAAACGTCTTTTTGTTGTGGATGCCTGGTGCGGCGCTAACCCGGATACGCGTCTCAGCGTGCGTTTTATTACCGAAGTGGCCTGGCAGGCGCATTTCGTTAAGAACATGTTTATCCGGCCGGATGAGGCGGCGCTGGCCAGCTTCGAACCTGACTTTGTGGTGATGAACGGCGCGAAATGCACTAACCCCGACTGGCAACAGCAGGGGCTGCATTCCGAAAACTTTGTCGCGTTTAACCTGACCGAGCGCATCCAACTGATTGGCGGCACCTGGTACGGCGGCGAGATGAAGAAAGGGCTGTTCGCCATCATGAACTATCTGCTGCCGCTGAAGGGTATCGCGTCGATGCACTGTTCGGCCAACGTTGGCGAAAAAGGCGATGTGGCGGTGTTTTTCGGCCTCTCCGGCACCGGCAAGACCACGCTGTCGACCGATCCAAACCGCCAGCTGATCGGCGACGATGAGCACGGCTGGGACGATGACGGCGTCTTCAACTTTGAAGGCGGCTGCTACGCCAAAACCATCAAGCTGTCTGAACAGGCGGAGCCGGAAATCTATCACGCTATTCGTCGCGATGCGCTGCTGGAAAACGTGGTGGTACGCGCCGACGGTTCGGTGGACTATGACGACGGCAGCAAGACCGAGAATACCCGCGTCTCCTACCCGATTTACCACATCGACAACATCGTGAAGCCCGTGTCGAAAGCGGGACACGCCCGTAAGGTGATCTTTCTGACGGCGGACGCTTTCGGCGTGCTGCCGCCGGTGTCGCGTCTGACGCCGGATCAGACGCAGTATCACTTTCTGTCGGGCTTTACCGCCAAGCTGGCCGGTACGGAGCGTGGCGTCACCGAACCGACGCCGACCTTTTCCGCCTGCTTTGGCGCGGCGTTCCTGACGCTGCATCCGACGCAATACGCCGAGGTGCTGGTAAAACGCATGGCGGCGGCGGGCGCGGAAGCTTATCTGGTCAATACCGGCTGGAACGGCAGCGGCAAACGTATTTCGCTGAAGGACACACGCGCCATTATCAACGCTATCCTCAGCGATGAGATTGCCGGGGCGGAAACCATCACGCTGCCGATCTTTAACCTGACGGTGCCGCTGGCACTGCCAGGCGTGGACAGTGCGATCCTCGACCCGCGCAACACTTACGCCGATGCCGCACAGTGGGAAGAGAAAGCGCGCGACCTGGCGCAGCTGTTTATTACTAATTTTGATAAGTATACCGATACGGCCGCCGGTGCGGCGCTGGTATCCGCCGGCCCGCAGCTGTAGGCCAGGCGTGATAAAAAAGGCCGGATGTCTGACATCCGGCCTTTTTCATTGTTGCGGCTTATCCCGTCACGACCGCAGGCGCGGTGCTGGGCGGCAAAGGCAGCCAGGCGCGGATACACAATCCGCCCCGCTCGCTTTCGCCAATTTCCAGCGATCCCTGATGCGCATCGATAATACGCTGCACGATCGCCAGCCCCAGCCCGGTGCCGCTGGTGCTGCGGGCGCTGTCGCCGCGCACAAAAGGCTGAAGCAGGTGCTTAAGCTGCTCGGGCTTGATCCCCGGCCCGTCATCCTCTACCTGGAACCAGGCGCGCTGTAGCTCGCTGCCGCTGCTGACCTTGATCCAGCCGTTGCCATAGCGAGCGGCATTAACCACCAGATTGGCGACCGCGCGCTTGATCGACAACGGATTGATATCCAGCATCAGTTCCGTGGGCATTACCGCGTTCTCGATTTCCCGCTCGTAGCCGCTTTCCGCCGCCACGACCTCGCCTACCACGCTATTGAGATCCGCACGCTCGGTCTGCATCTCCTGCCCGGTACGCAGGTAGTCGATAAACTGCTCGATAATGGCGTTGCATTCTTCAATATCTTTGTTGATCGATTCCGCCAGGTAGCCGTCTTCCTGCGACATCATTTCAGTGGCCAGGCGAATACGCGTCAAAGGCGTGCGCAAATCGTGGCTGACGCCTGCCATCAACAGCGTGCGGTCGTCGGCCAGCTGCTTCACGCCTGCCGCCATCTGATTAAACGCCCGCGTCACCGATCGCACTTCAGACGCGCCGTATTCCCGCAGCGGCGGCGGAATAATGCCCTTGCCCACCTGAAGCGCGGCGTGCTCCAGCTCCACCAGCGGTCGGTTCTGGATGCGGATAAACAGCCATGCGCCGCCTATCGCCAGCAGCATAATCGCCAGCGTGTAGCGGAACAGCGGCGAGAAGTCACCCTGATGAATTTCGGTCAGCGGCACCCGCACCCAGATATCGGGCGAAAGCCAGGTTTTCAGCCAGACAACCGGCGAATTTTTGTTTACTTCGACGCGTACGTCTGTTGGGCCGCCGAGCTGCTGCGCCATCTGCTGGCTGAGAAACTCGTAGTGTTGCGCCCAGCGTAATCCGCTCTCTTCCGCCGCCGCATTGGTATACAGCGAAATACCCAGCTCGCGATAGATTTCCCGGCGAAACGCTGGCGGCACTTCAAGCTGCGTGCCGTCCTCCAGCTGCAGCCTGTCGGTCATCAGCATTCGCACCTCATACGCCAGCACCTTATTAAACTGCTGCAGGCTGGGCAGAATGGCGAAATTCAGCACCACCAGATAGGTCGTCACCAGGCTGACAAACAGCAGGGTGACGATCAGCAGCAGCGTGCGGGCAAAGGAACTGCGGGGAGAGAAGCGGAGTCGCCTCATGCTTTACTGCCGTCCGGTACAAAGACGTAGCCTAAACCCCACACGGTCTGGATATAGCGCGGATGGGCCGGATCTTCTTCCACCATGCGGCGCAGACGGGAAATCTGCACGTCGATAGAACGCTCCATCGCGCTGTATTCGCGGCCGCGCGCCAGATTCATCAGCTTGTCGCGGGAAAGTGGCTCGCGCGGGTGGCTCACCAGCGCCTTCAGCACGGCGAATTCTCCGCTGGTCAGCGGCATCGGCTCGTCTTCGCGGAACATTTCGCGCGTGCCCAGGTTCAGCTTAAACTTGCCGAAAGCGATAACCGCTTCTTCCTGCGAAGGCGCGCCCGGCAGCTCGTTGGCCTGACGACGCAGCACGGCGCGGATACGGGCCAGCAGTTCGCGTGGGTTAAACGGTTTGGGAATATAGTCGTCGGCACCGATTTCCAGCCCTACGATACGATCCACTTCTTCCCCTTTCGCCGTGACCATAATGATCGGCATCGGGTTGCTCTGGCTACGCAGACGGCGGCAGATAGAAAGACCGTCTTCGCCCGGCAGCATCAGGTCCAGCACCATCAGGTGGAAGGATTCGCGGGTCAGCAGACGATCCATTTGTTCAGCGTTCGCGACGCTGCGCACCTGGAAACCCTGCTCGGTCAGATAACGTTCTAACAGCGCGCGCAAACGCATATCGTCATCCACGACCAGGATTTTGTAGTTTTCTTGCATTTCGATACTCCAAAGGCGCTATTGCCTGTGCCGGTATTCTTAAAAAAGATGCCTGAATGTAACAGTCAATAATGGTTTATATTCTAGCCGAAATTGTTACAAAGCATATTAAACAGCAGCTTATCTTTAATTTATCCGCGAAACTACCCCTTCAGCCGCCCTCTTTTTGCACTGAAAGATCAGGACAAACAATCAGTAACGGCGGGCCAGAAAAAACGTGAAGGTATTTGCATCGCCGGCCGGGCCGCAACAAAATAATGCGCGCACTCCCGAGAAAGAGAAGGACGACAATGAAAACCAAACTGATCACCCGCGAAGGTTACGACAAGCTGAAAGCCGAGTTGGACTATCTCTGGCGCGAAGAGCGTCCGGAAGTGACAAAAAAAGTGACCTGGGCCGCCAGCCTGGGCGACCGCAGCGAAAACGCCGACTACCAGTACAACAAGAAACGCCTGCGTGAAATTGACCGCCGCGTGCGCTACCTGACCAAGTGTCTGGAGCAGCTGCGCATCGTGGACTATTCGCCGCAGCAGGAAGGCAAAGTGTTCTTTGGTGCCTGGGTCGAAGTGGAAAACGACGACGGGGAACTCAAGCGCTTTCGCATCGTCGGCTACGACGAGATCTTCGGCCGCAAAGACTACATTTCTATCGACTCGCCTATGGCGCGCGCGCTGCTGAAAAAAGAGGTAGGCGATCTGGCCGTGGTGCAGACGCCCGTTGGCGAGGCGGGCTGGTACGTCAACGACATCACCTACGTTAAACAATCCTAATCCTGCGGATCTGCGGCCTCCTTAAGGCCATACGCTGGCAATTGCCGTCGGCAATCCGTAGACTTGCCGCAGTTTCTCAAGCCATAAAGTAACCGACAATGAAAGATTCGCTGAGCCGCATAATTGCAAGTGAGCTGCAGGCACGGGCAGAACAGGTTGATGCCGCTGTCCGTCTGCTGGATGAAGGAAACACCGTGCCGTTTATCGCACGCTACCGTAAGGAAGCGACCGGCGGCCTGGACGATACCCAGCTGCGCCAGCTGGAAGCGCGCCTGGGCTACCTGCGCGAGCTGGAAGAGCGCCGTCAGTCGATCCTGAAATCCATTGGCGACCAGGGCAAGCTGACCGACGAGCTGGCCGAGGCTATCGGCAGCACGCTGAGCAAAACCGAGCTGGAAGACCTTTACCTGCCCTACAAGCCGAAACGCCGCACGCGTGGACAGATTGCTATCGAAGCGGGCCTGGCGCCGCTGGCCGACGCCCTGTGGCAGGATCCCTCCCACGAGCCGGAGCAGTTTGCCGCAGGCTTTGTCGATGCCGAGAAAGGCGTGGCCGACACCAAAGCCGCGCTGGACGGCGCGCGCTATATCCTGATGGAGCGCTTTGCGGAAGACGCCACGCTGCTGGCGAAAGTGCGTGACTATCTGTGGAAAAACGCCCATCTGGTATCGCGAGTGGTGGAAGGCAAGCAGGAAGAAGGCGCCAAGTTCCGCGACTATTTCGATCATCACGAACCGCTGTCTACCGTGCCTTCGCATCGCGCGCTGGCCATGTTCCGTGGCCGCAACGAGGGCGTACTCCAGCTTGCACTGAACGCCGATCCGCAGTTTGACGAGCCGCCGCGCGAAAGCCAGGGCGAACAGATCATCGCCAATCATCTCAACCTGCGCCTGAACAACGCCCCGGCGGACAGCTGGCGCAAAGCGGTGGTGAGCTGGACATGGCGCATTAAAGTGATGCTGCATCTTGAAACCGAGCTGATGGGCACGGTACGCGAACGCGCGGAAGACGAGGCGATTAACGTGTTCGCCCGTAATCTGCACGATCTGCTGATGGCCGCGCCTGCGGGTATGCGCGCCACGATGGGTCTGGATCCGGGTCTGCGCACCGGCGTGAAGGTCGCTGTGGTGGACGCCACCGGCAAGCTGGTCGCCACGGATACGGTTTATCCGCATACCGGCCAGGCCGCCAAAGCCGCCGCTGCGGTCGCCGCGCTTTGCACAAAGCATCAGGTTGAGCTGGTGGCGATCGGCAACGGCACCGCCTCGCGCGAAACCGAACGTTTTTATCTGGATGTGCAAAAGCAGTTCCCCCAGGTTAAAGGCCAGAAGGTCATCGTCAGCGAAGCGGGCGCCTCCGTCTATTCCGCTTCCGAGCTGGCCGCGCTGGAGTTTCCGGATCTGGACGTTTCGCTGCGCGGCGCCGTTTCCATTGCCCGTCGCCTGCAGGATCCGCTGTCCGAGCTGGTGAAAATCGATCCGAAATCGATCGGCGTCGGCCAGTATCAGCACGACGTCAGCCAAAGCCAGCTGGCGAAAAAGCTGGATGCGGTGGTGGAAGACTGCGTTAACGGCGTGGGCGTGGATCTGAACACCGCTTCCGTGCCGCTGCTGACCCGCGTCGCCGGCCTGAGCAAGATGATTGCGCAGAATATCGTTAACTGGCGCGACGAGAACGGCCGCTTCCGCAATCGCCAGCAGCTGCTGAAGGTCGCCCGCCTGGGGCCGAAAGCCTTTGAACAGTGCGCGGGCTTCCTGCGTATCAGCCAGGGCGATAACCCGCTGGATGCCTCAACCGTTCACCCGGAAACCTATCCGGTCGTCGAGCGCATCCTGGCCGCCACCGAGCAGGCGCTGAGCGATTTGATGGGCAACTCAACCGCGCTGCGCGATCTGCGCGCCGTGGATTTCACCGACGAGAAGTTTGGCGTGCCGACGGTCAGTGACATCCTCAAAGAGCTGGAGAAACCGGGCCGCGATCCGCGTCCCGAGTTCAAAACCGCCCAGTTTGCGGAAGGCGTGGAAACCCTGAATGACCTGCTGCCGGGCATGGTGCTGGAGGGTGCCGTCACCAACGTCACCAACTTCGGCGCTTTTGTCGATATCGGCGTGCATCAGGATGGCCTGGTGCATATCTCTTCGCTGGCCGACAAGTTCGTCGACGATCCGCATAAGGTGGTGAAAGCGGGCGATATCGTCAAAGTCAAAGTGATGGAGGTCGATCTCCAGCGCAAGCGTATCGCCTTAACCATGCGTCTTGACGAGCAGCCGGGCGAAACCAACGCTCGCCGCAGCGCCGGTCGCGACGCCGGTCGCCCTGCGCAGAATAAAGCGCGTCCGCGTCCTGCCGCACAGCCTGCGGGCAACAGCGCGATGGGTGATGCGCTGGCCGCCGCCTTCGGCAAGAAGTCCTGATCGCGGGCGCTAACGCGCCCGTTCTGCAAAAAGCGTGCGGCTCGCCCGATCCGCACGCTTAACCGGCATTTTTTTTGCGCGCCCTTCGCTTTTTTGTTTCCTGTTTACTTTCCAGATAACTTCCTTCGGCGTAAATTTGTCCTACATCAACTGAAGTAATAATCATTCTCAATATAATCACCCCAGTCAATTATCACGGCAGCGTAGCCTGCCAGGGTGGTGCTATGAAATTTCTTGCCAATCGCTATTACGCAATCAAAGGTTTCTCTCCGGCTATCAGTCCGGGCTTCCGGCAAAAACTGCTGTTGCAGGGGCTTTGTCCCGGTTCTCGCTTTCAGGTTAAGGCCGTGGCGCCGTTCGGCGGCCCCGTCAAAATCGAAAACGGCTATGCCAGCCTGGCGCTGCGCCGCAAAGATCTTTCCCTTATCCAGCTTGACTGCCTGAACTGAAAGCGAGCGACTCTATGAAAACCACGACGATCGGCCTTATCGGCAATCCCAACGCCGGGAAAACGACCCTGTTTAACCAGCTGACCGGCGCCCGCCAGCGCGTCGGCAACTGGGCTGGCGTCACCGTGGAGCGCAAGGAAGGTTCCTTTACCACCGCGCAGCACAAGGTGCAGCTGGTGGATCTGCCTGGCACCTATTCACTGACCACCATGTCGGAGCAAGGCTCGCTGGATGAGCAGATCGCCTGTAGCTATATTCTGAGCGGCGAGGCGGATCTGCTGATCAACGTGGTTGACGCCAGCAACCTGGCCCGCAATCTGTACCTGACGCTACAGCTGCGCGAGCTGGGCGTACCCTGCATCGTCGCGCTGAACATGCTGGATATTGCGGAAAGTCAGCATATCCATATTGATGTGGCGCAGCTGGAAAAAGCGCTGGGCTGCCCTGTACTGCCGCTGGTGTCCACACGCGGCACGGGCATTGATCGGCTGAAGGCGGCGATTGACGACTTTGACGGTCGGGCCAGGGTATTGACCGTTGATTATCCCGAAGAAACGGAGCGCCACGTTGCCACGCTCCAGGCCGCCATGCCGGTTCAGCTGCCGCTTTCGCGTCGGCGCTGGCTGGCCCTGCAGATGCTGGAAGGCGACGTCTGGTGCCGTATTCAGGCCGGTGAGCGCGCCGCAGCGCTGGCGGCGCAAATCGGCCCGGAAGCAGCGCCGCTTGCCATCAGCCAGGCTCGCTATGCCGCGATTGAAAAGCTGTGCCAGCGCGCCAGGGGAAAACAGACGGCCATTCCGCCTCGTCTCTTCGGGCTGCTTGACGCACTGGTGCTGCATCGCTGGCTGGGTATCCCCATTTTCCTGGCGGTGATTTATCTGATGTTCTTTCTCGCCATCAACCTGGGCGGCGCGCTGCAACCGCTGTTTGAACAGGGTAGCGCGGCCATCTTTGTCGACGGCATGCAGTGGCTGGGCGCAACGCTGCACTTCCCTGGCATGCTGACGCTGTTCCTGGCGCAGGGCATCGGCGGCGGCATCAATACGGTGATGCCGCTGATCCCGCAGATTGGCCTGATGTATCTGTTTCTCTCTTTTATGGAGGATTCCGGCTATATGGCCCGCGCGGCTTTTGTCGTGGATCGGCTGATGCAGGCGCTGGGGCTGCCCGGCAAATCCTTTGTGCCGCTGATCGTCGGCTTCGGCTGCAACGTGCCTGCGGTGATGGGCACCCGCACGCTTGACGCGCCGCGCGAACGGTTGATTACGCTGCTGATGGCGCCCTTTATGTCATGCGGCGCGCGGCTGGCTATCTTTGCCATTTTCGCCTCGGCTTTCTTCGGCCAGCACGGTGCGCTGGTGGTATTCAGCCTCTATCTGCTGGGGATCCTGGCCGCGATCGTCACTGGCCTGGTGCTGAAGCACACGCTGCTGCGCGGCGAGGCGACGCCTTTTATGATGGAAATGCCTGCCTGGCACGTGCCGCATCTGAAAAGCCTGTGCCTGCAAACCTGGCAGCGGCTGAAAAGCTTTGTGCTGCGCGCCGGCAAGGTCATCGTGATCGTGAGCGTGATTATCGGCGGTCTGAACAGCTTTTCGTTCAGCGGCCAGCCCGTTTCCAGCATCAATGATTCGGCACTGGCGACGGTAAGCCGTCAGCTGACCCCGCTGCTCGCTCCGATTGGCGTCAGCAGCGATAACTGGCAGGCTACGGTCGGGCTGCTCACCGGCGCGATGGCGAAAGAAGTGGTTATCGGCACGCTGAATACGCTTTATACCGCCGAGGCGCTGCACGAAGAAACCTTCGATCCACAGAGCTATAGCCTGCTGGCGGAGCTGAAAGGGGCGGTAACGGAAACCTGGCAAAGCGTGAAGGAAACATTCAGCCTGAGCGTGCTGCTGCATCCGCTTGATGCCAGCAAAGGCGACGGCGATATGGCAAGCGGCGCGATGGGCATGATGCACAGCAAATTTGCCAGCGATACCGCCGCCTATAGCTATCTGATTTTCGTGCTGCTTTACGTGCCTTGCGTGTCGGTGATGGGCGCGGTAGCGCGCGAAAGCAGCACCGGCTGGATGCTGTTCTCAAACTTTTGGGGGCTGAGCCTGGCCTACAGCCTGGCGGCAACGTTTTATCAGCTTGCCACCTTCACCAGCCATCCGCAGTCAAGCGCGATAGTCCTGGTCGCGGTCGCCCTGTTTAATCTGCTGCTGCTGGCGGTGATGAAAAACATCAGGCTGCCGCCAGCCCGGCTGTCGGTCAGAACCCTTGATGCCAATGGCTGCATGGGATGCAGTAAAAAAGGCAGCTGCCACTAAAGCGTCAGCCGCCGCAGGAAGTTGCGATTTCGCTTCCAGGGTCTACAGTGAACATTACGTGGCTGTAAACCAATGCGGTGGCTCACTTTATAAAAATGGAAATTATCAATAACTTAATCGATAAGATCTATGAGGGCGCTTTTCCCGCCGATACGCTGAACCAGCTGACGGAAGCCATCAGGCAGACGCAAAAAGAACTCGGCTACCAGCGTAAAGCGCACTGGGACGAAAAAGACGTGGTGCTGATTACCTACGCCGATCAGTTCCGCGAGCGCGAGGCGCCCACGCTGCGCACCTTCTCCCGCTTTTATCAGCAGCATCTCAAGTGCTTTACCCTGGTTCATCTTCTGCCTTTTTTCCCCTACTCCTCCGACGATGGCTTTTCGGTCATTGACTATCATCGGGTCAATACCATCTGCGGCGACTGGTCAGACGTGGCGGAACTGCATCAGCATACGCGGCTGATGTTCGATTTCGTCTGCAACCATATTTCTGCCCACAGCGCCTGGTTTAAGCACTATCTGGCACAGGATCCCGGCTGGGACGATTTCTTTATCAGTATGCCGCCCGGCACGGATCTCAGCGCGGTAACGCGGCCCAGAACCTCGCCGCTGCTGACGCCTTTTACGCTGGCAAACGGCGAAACCCGTTTTATCTGGACCACCTTCAGCGCCGATCAGATCGACCTGAATTTCGCCAGGCCAGAGGTGCTGCTGAGCATGGTCAGGGTGCTGCTCGACTATCTGGCAAAGGGCGCGGACTACGTGCGGCTGGATGCGGTGGGCTATATGTGGAAAACGCCCGGCACCTCGTGCATCCATCTGGAAAAAACGCACCTGCTGGTGAAGCTGTTCCGCGCTATCGCGGAGGAAGTTGCGCCCGGCACGGTGATCATTACCGAAACCAACGTGCCGCATAAAGACAATATCAGCTACTTCGGCAACGGGCGCGATGAAGCGCAGATGGTCTATCAGTTCTCGCTGCCGCCGCTGTTGCTGCACGCTATCCATTATGGTTCCTCACGCGCGCTCAAGCAGTGGGCAGCCTCGCTGGGCGTCGGCAACGGCACCACCACCTGGTTTAACTTTCTGGCCTCGCACGACGGCATCGGCCTGAATCCGCTGCGCGGCATCCTGCCGGAAACCGAAATCGTGTCGCTGGTCAGGGATCTGGCGCTTGAAGGCGCGCTGATCTCCTATAAAAACAATCCTGACGGCACCAGCAGCCCCTATGAGATCAACGTTACCTATATGGATGCGCTGAATAAAAAAGAGGACAGCGACGAGGTGCGCTTCCAGCGCTTTATGCTGGCGCATGCGGTCCTGCTGGCTTTTCCCGGCGTGCCGGCGGTTTATATTCAGAGCATTTTGGGTTCACGTAACGATATGGAAGGGGTAAAAGTAGCGGGCCACAACCGGGCCATTAACCGCGAAAAATACGCTATCGGCGAGATTGAAGCCGCGCTCAGCGATACCCGCTCTTTACGCCATAAGGTGTACCATGGGCTGAGCCAGCTGATTCAGTTAAGAACGCGCCAGCCCGCTTTTCATCCCGATAACCCTGCCGAAGTGCTGGAAAGCGATAACTCACTGTTTATTTTGCGACGTCGATCGGCGCAGACGCATGAAGAGATGCTCTGTATTTATAATCTGAGCGGTAAAGAAGTTAGCTGGACGCTGCCGGACAATCGGCTCTACCGTAATATTGCCGGTAACAGCATTTTTAACAGTAATCATCCGCTGACGCTGCCGCCGTGGCACTTTCTGTGGCTGAAAAACGTGGGAGAGAAACAGCAGGCAGAATGAATTCTGCCTGCCGAAAGCTTACTTATAAACGTCTGCGGTCGCGCTGAATTTACCGTGTTCACGGCCGGCGATAATCAGATAGTATTTGCCGCCCTTCTCATCCGCCAGCTTCGACAGCACCGCTTTGGCATCCATTGGCGAAGTGGTTTCCGCCGTGGTGTGCACCGTGCCGATTTTTTCCAGGTTCATGGTTTTGACTTCTTCTCGGGTCACCTCTTTCGCCGCCAGCGCGGCAAAAGGCAGGGACAGCGCCAGAAAGGCAACGGCCATCGTTTTTAATTTCATCAGAGACACTCCCGGTTAATGTTATTGTCGTCGGCTGCCGGATGAGAATGCTGGACAGGAAGCCTGTCCACTCAGAGGTAAAGCGGTCAGCAGCCCCTGATAATTATTATCGGTAACCCGCAATTCGCCAGTTTTCTGAACAAAATTAACGCGGCAATTTCAATCCAAAATCAATCAGTTGCTCGCAGAACGCTTCGGCATGGGAAATAAAAGGCGCGTGTGCGGCCTTGTCGATGATAACCGCTTCGCTGTCGGGCCAGCGCGCATCCAGCAGCGGCGCGATTTTACGCGGCACCAGGCCGTCCAGCGCGCCGTAAATACGCAGCAGCGGCACCTGTAATGCCTGCATCGGTTCGCGCAGATCGACGGTGCGCAGAATTTCCAGCCCGCCCTGCAGCACGCTGACTTCCGGAGCAGGCAGCGAGAGCACCACGCTTTTGAGCTGGCGCGCATCCTGCCTGGCCGTTTCCGTGCCCAGCGTTTGCAGCGCCAGGAAGCGCTCGACGGTACGCTGAAAGTCCTCGCTCAGCTGCTGCTGAAAATTACTTAGCGTCTCGGGTTTGATGCCCGGCCAGTCGTCCTGCGCGGTAAAACAGGGTGAAGAAGCCACGCTGACCAGCCCGCTGACGCGTTGCGGATGCTGCAACGCCAGCGAACTCGCCACCAGGCCGCCTAACGACCAGCCCAGCCAGACGGCGCGGGCAGGCGCAAAGGGCAGCAGGTTCGCCACCATCTCCTCCACGCCCATCGCCGGAAACCCTTCGCTGCGGCCATAGCCGGGCAGATCCACCAGGTGCAGACGAAAATGCGGGCTGAGTCGCGCAATGATGTTCTGCCAGACGCCCGCGTTCAGTCCCCATCCGTGGAGCATCACAAGATCGCGATCTCCCGTGCCGATTGTCTGCCAGTAAAGCTGAGCCATCTATTACTATCCTGTTTTTGTCATGGAGGACGCTATGCTAACAATGCCCGCCGCCTGTTGGCTATGCCGGATGCCGCTGACGCTGGCCCATCACGGTATATGCAGTTACTGCCAGCGCGCCCTGAAACCGCCCTGCTGCTGTCCGCGCTGTGGCTTATCTACCTTTTATCCCAATGAGGAGTGCGGCCGCTGCCAGCGTCATCCGCCCTCGTGGCAGCGGCTGATTTTCGTCGCCGACTGGCAGCCGCCGCTAAAAGAGCTGGTCAAAAAACTGAAGTTTTCGCAGCAAACAGCACTATCGGTGATGCTGGCGCGCCTGATTTTGCTAACCTGGTTAACGGCCCGTCGTGAAGGCAGGCTCCAGCGTCCCGATCTGCTGCTCTACGTTCCGCTGCATCGCAGCCGCGCCTGGCGGCGTGGTTATAATCAGCTGGACGATATGGCCCGCTATCTGGCGCACTGGCTTGCCATTCCCTGCGCGCCGGGCGGCCTGAGCCGGAAAAAAAGGACACGGGTTCAGCACTTTTTATCGGCCCGCGCCAGACGGCGTAATCTGCGGGGCGCCTTTAAGGTTGAAATCGAGGTGAAAGGACGGCATATCGCTTTACTGGATGACGTCGTCACCACCGGCAGCACCGTTGAAGAAATCGCCCGGCTCCTGCTGCGTGCGGGTGCGGCCAGCGTACAGGTCCTGTGCCTTTGCCGCACCTTGTAGAGCGTCGGCGATGAGCGTAAAATAAACCCACTAATTTAGTCAACTATTGAGCAATCGCCATGATCCGAATTACTGATTCTGCGCAAGAGCACTTCGCAAAACTGCTGTCAAAACAGGAAGAGGGCACCCAGATTCGCGTATTCGTTATCAATCCGGGTACGCCCGGTGCGGAATGCGGCGTTTCTTACTGCCCACCCGATGCGGTAGAAGCCACCGACACCGAGCTGAAGTTCGAGAAGCTCTCCGCCTACGTTGATGAACTGAGCGCGCCCTACCTGGAAGACGCCGAGATTGATTTCGTCACCGATAATCTGGGTTCCCAGCTGACGCTGAAGGCGCCAAACGCCAAAATGCGTAAGGTGAGCGACGACGCGCCGCTGATCGAGCGCGTGGAATATCAGCTCCAGGCCACCATTAACCCACAGCTGGCGAGCCACGGCGGCAAGGTATCGCTGATGGAAATCACCGACGACGGCTTCGCTATCCTGCAGTTCGGCGGCGGCTGTAACGGCTGTTCAATGGTTGATGTGACGCTGAAAGAAGGTATCGAGAAAGAGCTGCTGGCGACCTTCCCCGAGCTGAAAGGTGTGCGCGATCTGACCGAGCACCAGCGTGGCGAACACTCTTTCTACTGAGTGCGCTAAACTACCGCAATGAACCGGGTGAGTCATGGGCCGCCCGGTTTTTTTATACAGCCTCTTTCATGCCTTAAAAAATCAGGACATAAATTCTGATACCGATTGGTTAAATGGCTGCACAGGCCCAACTCTTCTGCTTCTGCTTCTGCTTCTGCTTCTGCTTCTGCTTCTGCTTCTGCTTCTGCTTCTGCTTCTGCTTCTGCTTCT